>ONON01000101.1 GCA_900319455.1 uncultured Eubacteriales bacterium | reverse complement strand
TTCGCTATATAGCCCCTCTCCTGATCACCGAGGGCATAATAAACCGGGGCGATTTCTTTGAGTTTGGTCAGCGTGCCGCACACAAGGCCAATCTCTGTTGAGCCGGAGGTTTCAGGGAACATATCACCGGTTATCGCGATAATGTCGGGTTCAAGAATACTTACGGCTTCAATAAGCCTGCTGTTCTCTTTGCCGAATGATTTGGCGTAAAGGTCGGAGAGCTGAACAATACGCACGGAGCGTGTGATTTTCGGGCTTCTGATAACATAATATTTGGGTTTCAGCAGCCAACCGGATAAAAATGTGCTTACGAGAGCAGTGATAATCAGCAGAAGAATAATTGTGAGAACAGTCATTCTGCCGCGTGCCGCAGTGCTTGTTTTTCTTATTTTCGCAGCCATTGGATTTCCTCCTTATAAAAAACGCGTAATCAGTACAACAGTGTTTTGATTATTATAGAAGAAAAAGTGAAGCCGTGTCAACAGGCAAAAACGGCAATATGTTTAAAACGCAATAAAAAAACACAAATCCAAAAAATTCTGCAACCTCTCAGAGGATGTCAATATATTCGCCGGCAAGAGCCTTGTTCATACTGCGAACGGCGCAGAACTTGCCGCACATACTGCATGTGTCGCTGTGATCGTCTTCGGGAAGGCGGTCATTGCGTATTTTTTTTGCCGTTTCGGGGTCAAGCGCACAGGCAAACTGGGCATCCCAGTCAAGCACTCTGCGCGCGTCTGCCATTTTGTCGTCAATATCTCTCGCGCCGGGTATTCCCTTCGCGATGTCGGCGGCGTGTGCGGCGATTTTGGAAGCGATTATGCCCTGTTTAACATCCTCAACATTGGGCAAAGCAAGGTGTTCTGCAGGTGTGACATAGCAGAGGAACGCCGCTCCGTTCATTGCCGCTATCGCCCCGCCTATTGCCGAGGTAATATGGTCATAACCGGGGGCTATATCGGTAACAAGAGGGCCGAGCACATAAAACGGCGCGCCCATACAGATTGTTTGCTGAACCTTCATATTGGCCGCAATCTGATCCATCGGAACATGGCCGGGGCCTTCAACCATAACCTGAACATTGTGCGCCCACGCCCGTTTTGTCAGTTCGCCGAGGCGCACGAGCTCCTCTATCTGGCAAACATCGGTAGCGTCGGCAAGGCAGCCCGGCCTGCAGGCGTCGCCGAGTGAAATCGTAACATCATATTCCTCGCATATATCGAGAATTTCATCATAATACTCATAAAACGGGTTTTCTTCACCCGTCATGCTCATCCACGCAAAAACAAGGCTGCCGCCGCGGCTGACAACATTCATTTTTCGCTTGTGATTTTTAATCTGATCTATGGTTTTTCTTGTGATACCGCAGTGCAGGGTTACAAAATCAACGCCGTCCTGCGCGTGCAGACGAACAACATCAATAAAATCCTTCGCGGTAAGAGTCGCGAGATCGCGCTGATAGTGAATAACACTGTCATATACGGGCACCGTGCCTATCATGGCAGGGCATTCGCCTGTGAGCTTGCGGCGGAAAGGCTGTGTGTCACCGTGGCTGGAAAGGTCCATTATAGCCTCCGCGCCCATATTTACCGCGCTCATAACCTTCTGCATTTCAATGTCATAATCTTTGCAGTCTCTCGAAACGCCGAGGTTTACATTGATTTTTGTGCGCAGCATACTGCCTATGCCCTCTGCGTTAAGGCAGGTGTGAAGTTTGTTTGCGGGAATGGCGACCTTACCCTGTGCCACAAGTTCCGTCAGCCGTTCAACCGGCATATTCTCTTTTTCGGCAACTGTTTTAATCTGCGGGGTAACGACGCCTTTTCTTGCCGCATCCATCTGAGTTGTGTAAGTCATCTGAAAATCCTCCGTGACAAGAAATAATTTCGGTAAACAGTCAGTTTTTTTACCGGCAACCCGGATTAATCTTAAAACCCGGATTGCGGGGCAGAAGGTGGTGTCCCCGGTCTGCCCGACAGATAAACAACAAACCGGCACGCCGCGAAAAGCATACCGGTTGAAAACCAATATTTCCCTCCGCCGGCATTATCCGTTTCAGGTTACGGGTCGAAGCGTTGCGCGCTCCCTCTCAGCCGTCATAAACAGCTCCCCTCATTTATCTGTCGTGTGTATTATACTCTTTTGTTTTTGCGCCGTCAAGAACGAATACGGCTTATTTATAATTGTCGTTGTAATCGTAAAACATTTCATCAAGCAGGGCGTCATATTCGGCCGAATCGCCGCGTGATGCTTTTATCATCGGGCGCAGATTTTTAAAGGCAAGTTTGAAATAGAGCCAGTCATCGCCCGCGTTATCATATTTGCGTGTGGAGTTTATGAGATGATTGTATCTGAGCACGCCGAATTTTTTACCCTGCCGTTTGCCGTAGCTTTTTAACAGTTTGGCGGTCGCAATATCTTCCATTGAGCGTTTGTCGGCAAAACCGCCTATTGCGTCAAAGGCGCTTTTTTCAGCCCATATTATGCCGGCGTAAAGTCCTGTCGCTTTAAAGCCCGCCCTGCACAAATAATCATTGAGCATAAGGGGAAACGAGGTTCTTTCAAAGCGCATGGGAGCTCCGCCGCCGATAAATTTTCCGCTTTTTATTTTTGAATAAATTTCGGCAAGAGTGCCCGGAGTCATTCGGTTGTCGCAATCTATGGTGACGATTATCTCACCCCGCGCGGCTTTTATCCCCGCGTTGCGCACAAGGGCAATGCACCTGTCGTCATTAAATACGGTCTTCGCCCCGTTTTCCTCGGCAATACGGGCCGTTGAGTCGGTGCATCTGTTACACACAACGATTATCTCAACCGTGCCGGTAAAGATTTTATCCGCCTGCTTTATTGAATCAATGCAGCGTTTTACATATTTTTCCTCGTTATGCGCAGGGACTATGACGGAAATATCATATCCGTAACTCACCGAAAACACTCCTTTTTCATTTTTCGGGTGCCGTATCTGTCACAACCGTCAGTCGCGGTTTTTCAGCATCTGAACGCCCAAAAGGACGCACCACAGCGCAAACGCGAAAACAACGACACAAGGCAGAATATATGCGGAAGACACCGACTGAGTGAAAAATGCGTTTTCACCCCAAGGCAGTTCATAAATAACACCGCCGGGCAGAAAAATGAAGAAAACCCCCGCCGAAAGCGTATATGCCGCAAGCGCCGTTTGAGAAAAGGCGGTGAGATCAGCGTCAACCGGGTTAGACAGCTTTTTATCAAAAATATTCTTTTTCAGCTTTATAAATATGAACACAGCCGCTGTAACGGTGAGCGCGCAGATGCCTATTATATCAAACGGACTTTCGTTTTCAATACAGCCCCGGATTTCAAGAAACTCCGTTATTCGCATAACAAAAGCTCTCGCCGGCACAAGAGCAAAAAGATACACTCCCGCCGTGAACGCGCCGGCAAAACGCATTTTATCGCTTTTCTTTTTATATTCCGTTTTTTCGCCGGCTTGCTTTCCGCTCAGAAAGGCAAAAATCAGCATAAGGAACAGCCCGATGAAAAAGCCGGTGAAAAACTCCCACATTCCCCAACTGTTCTGCTCAAAAGCCGCGGGCTTCGGAATTTTCGCGATTATTCCCCTGCCGGTGCCGGCAACATTGAAAAAGTCTGCGGCGGTAATTGAAAAAGCGGCAGATAAGTTGAACAGCAGTGAAAACAGCGCGGTTTTTTTATCCTTAAAGCCTATCAGTACAAACAGAATAAGCGCAACGGCGGAAAGCGCGTGTGAGATATGTTCGATTATTTCAAAATATGCCCTGCCGAAGGGAATCTTTTTGCCCCAGGGGATTTTGTCAAAGTGGCTCATATAAACCTTCCACGGCGTGCCTGTTTTGCCCGCTGCCGCGAGGCCATCTTTAAACAAATCGACAAGCTGAGGCGAAACCGCCTTTATCAGCAGATGCGAGAGTGTCGCTTTGGTCAGATATGAAACCGTGAAAAACACGGCAATCAAAATAAAGTAATCACGAAGTTTGTATTCTTTTTGCGAAATAAGTGTGCCGGCGAAAACTCCGAAAATGCATAAAAGCCCGAATCCCGTCAGAAGCATTATCATAAGTGCCCTCGGCTGGCTGAAAAGCAGAACTCTTTCACCCTCCCCGGGGAATTCCGCGACAGAACGGATATAACCGCTGAGAAGTCCGTTTGACGCTCCCCAGCCGGTTACCGTAAGCCCCATGGAAACGGCAAGCACAGGCAGCAGAACAAATCCGTTTTTTACGGCTTTACCGTAAAAAACAAAAACAAGCAGCGTAAAAGCCGTGCCTACGGCAATAAGCCCCCACGACCCGCCGTAGCCGTGAGTGCCGCGAAACCGCCACATAACGCCGCCGAGCAGCGCGCCGAGAACCACCGAGAAAATCTTCTGCCCTTTTGAAGGCATTATAACCGTTGAGTTTTGCACAGCGAACACCCTTTCACAAATTTCATTTGCCGCGCGGAAAATCCGGCAAAAGACAATCAGCCGATGTTTTTCGGCTTTGCGCCGTAAAGGTGGACTATGTTCATATCCTCTTCCATATCAAGGCCGTGCGAACCTCTGCCGCTGTCAATGGCGTGGCAGCCGTGATCAGGACAGAAACCGTAAAACACATTTCTGTTTTTCATATACTTTTCAACCGTCTCAACCATTTTGCGGTAGAATTTAATGTTTTTGCCGAGCGATTTTATCGCAAGCCTGCCTTCCGGCCCGACAGCGTGCATTGACGCGTCATAATTCCCGTTGTAAATCACAATAAGGTCGTATCTGTCATCTTTTATCAGACTGAGCGCCTTGCGGTTTACAAGGCGCACCGACGGGTAGATGAAATAATCCATATTTCTTTGCAGAAAGATTTTTGAAATGCTGTCGCCCATTGTTGAAACGATTGCCGCCTTTTTGCCCTCTCTGATAATAACATCAAACAGAGTTTCAACCTTCAGAACGGGTTTTTCATATTTCATTATTCCGTGTTCTTCGGGCATAACTCCGCTGTACATTGAACCAAAGCAAACAGGTGTAACGCTCGGCATTACGGAACGCATTTTCATAACGACTCCGCTTTTTTCAACGGCCGGGGCAAACATATCTTTATACTTTTCAAAAATCCACCACGCAACCGCATCGGGGTTGTAGATGACGACTCTGTCCGCCCTTTCCCCTTGAAATTTATCATTCGCGAGCGCTGTCGCCGTTTCATTTGCCGGAGCGTTCGCGGTGTTCTGCGGGATTCCGAGAACCTCAAGAGCGGTGCTTTTTACACTTGTTATGCAAATCTGTTTTTCTTCCATATTGCCCTCTCAATGATTTCTGATTTCAACTTCAACATCTTTACTCTCGATTTTTCCGCTCCATTCAAGAATTTCAGACAGTGAAAATTCCTCCGGCGGCTTGCGGTAAAGCTTTGCCGCAGCCGTCCCTTTCATAAGGCCGCCGAGCAGTGTGAAGAACCAGCGCGGGCGCTTCATTCCCCTTATGAATTTTTGCATAAGCACGGGGAAGCTTGTATTGTCTCCCGCCCCTTGAAGATCGGCGGATTGAATAATGCCGTTTTCAAAAAAGAAATCTATGGCTTCATAAGGCAGGGCAAGCAGCGCCCCCTTAAGGCCGTGGTTTCTTGCGTTGTTCGCGCCGTAAAGAATGTGATAGGCGCGGTTGTATTTCCACAAATCCTTCGCGGCGGAGCTGTTGTATTTTATAACCGTGTCTGCCAGAATGCCCCCGGCGAGCAGTGATAAATCAATGCCCATTCCGTTCATCGGCGTTGTCATAAAGGCGGAATCACCCACAGCCGCGTAACCGTTTGCAACCATGAGAGGAAGCGGTCTGCGAACGGGAATAATCGCGTAACCGCCGCCGTGCAAAAGCTCGGTGCCGAACCACGGGTGGTCTTTTCTGAAAAGCCTGTGCTGCTCCTCCACCTTTGCGTCATCAATCGGGAACACCCTGCCGATAAGCACATCACATCCCTCGCTGCTTGTGTCAAACCAGGAGAGGCCCTGCTCCTTTTCGTGGTATAGATAAACCTCAAACCCTATGTCTGGCTGATACTCGTACGCCTTGCTGTAATAGCCCCTGTGAGCGTAAAACACATCGCCGTTTTTCGGCATTTTCTCAATTCCGAATAAATCCGGCAAGCCGGTTCTCACGGGCGAGAAGGCTCCCGCCGCGTCAATTACAAGGTCGGCTTCGTACCTTCCTTCCGATGTAACCAGCCCTGTTACGGTAACATTATCCGTAACGGGTTCAAGAACCTCAACGCCGTATTTAATTTTAACTCCGTGCTTCACCGCATGGTCGAGCAGCATATTTATAAGCGTTTTTCGCCAGACCACTCTCTGCCCTGTCGGACCGTAATGAACTACGATTTTTACACGCTTTGACGGGCTTAAAAACGCGCCGTCTCCTCTCGGGCGCCAGAAATCGGACGGTAAATCCTCTGTTTTTATTCCGAGCGCGTTCGCGAGAACGGAAAAGGAAAAGCCGTCCTCCCAGTCGTGCCCGAGCGTTCCCTCTCCGCCTTTTTCAAGCACCGTTACATCATAGCCCGCGTCGGCAAGCTTCGCCGCGGCAATCAGACCTCCGTGCCCCGCTCCGGCAATCAGAATTGTTTTCATTTTTTCACAGCCTTTCAAGAATTTCGGGATGTGCGTCAAGATCAAACCTGCGGTACTCTTTATCTTTGTCAAAAAACCACGCCCTCGCGTCAACCCTCTCGGGCGAGTGCAGGAGCGAATATTTGCCGTCAGTAAGACACAGCGCAATATCATTTTCAAGCGCTATCGAAGAGCGTTCAAGCGACGGCGCAACATTGTTGAAGCTCTGCCAGCTCCGGCTGTCATAATGCGGGCAGTTTGCGTACGGAATGAGCCCCAGGCAGTCAATCATCATAAAGGAGTTTTCGGGGCCGCAGTCATCATAGCCCTCGGCAAACCAGCACATAGCTCCCGATGAATCACCGAAAAGCACCTTGCCGTCATCAAACGCCTCTTTAAGATATTTGCCCGCTTCCGTTTTCTTCCACATTTCGGCAAGAAATCGCAGATTTCCGCCCGGTACGTTTATTATATCCGCTTTGCGGATTTTTTCGGCGACAAGCTCAGGTGTAACATAAGGATGAGACAGGCACAGCACATCGACCTCGCAGCCCCAATTAAAAAAGCGTGACAGCAAGCCGTTGCCGTAACTGTCAAAAGCCGCCGTGGGTATAAGCAGAAAAGCGGGATTTTTCTTTTTTGCAAGCGAAAGAATATGCCTTACAAGAAAATCCGCGTGTTCGCCGCCGAAGCCTCCGCCTATTGCCACAACAGTGCCCATAAAACCGCCCCTTTCGCATAATTCCGTATTTTCATTTTAACAGTATCTTGTTCAATATGCAACCGAAAAATGTTTTGCTCGTTGTATTTGACCGATTGTTGTGATATATTTATTATATCAGTTGTTAAATCACCGCGGGGGCTGTTTGTTTTGCGCCGCCGCGGTTCAATGGGGTGCATTTGATGTTTTCAAGAATAAACAGCCTCGGATTAACCGGTATGGAGAGTTTTACCGTAAATGTTGAGGTTGATATTTCGGGCGGTCTGCCCCGTATGGATGTGGTAGGTCTGCCCGACACGGCTGTAAACGAGGCTAAAAACCGCGTTCGCTCGGCGATTAAAAACACAGGGTTTGAGTTCCCCGCGTCGAGAGTTACCGTTAACCTTGCCCCTGCCGACACCCGCAAAGAAGGCACCGTTTATGACCTGCCGATTTTAATCGGCATAATCAAGGCGAACTCAAACGCGGTACCGTTTGAGCTTGATGATTGCGCTTTTATCGGCGAGCTTTCGCTGGACGGGCTTGTTCGCCATGTAAACGGCGCGCTGCCTATGGTTATCCGCGCAAAAAAAGCAGGGTTCAAAAGTGTGTTTGTGCCTGCTGCCAACGCGGAGGAGAGCTCGGTTGTTGACGGCATTGATGTTTATCCGCTTGAATCGGTGCATCAGCTTATAGAGCATCTTAACGGAAGGGCTGTTATTGAGCCTGTTCGTTTTGCCGATTTTGAAAAAAGCGGCTTTCCTGCCGCCGCCCTGCCCGACTTCAGCGATGTTAAAGGTCAGGCGGAGGCGAGAAGGGCGCTTGAAATCGCGGCGGCAGGCGGCCACAATGTGCTTATGGTCGGCCCTCCCGGTTCAGGCAAGAGTATGCTTGCGAAAAGACTGCCCTCGATATTGCCCGAAATGACATTTGAGGAAAGCCTTGAAACAACGGAGATTTATTCGGTGGCAGGCGTTCTGCCTCCCGAAACAGCGCTTATCAAAGCCAGACCTTTCCGCTCGCCGCACCACTCCGTTTCGCCCGCCGGGCTTTCGGGGGGCGGAGCGATTCCGCGACCGGGTGAGGTTTCGCTTGCCCACAACGGTGTGCTTTTTCTTGACGAGTTGCCGGAATTCTCAAGACAGGCAACAGAAATTCTGCGCCAGCCCATTGAAGACGGAAAAATAACAATCTCACGCGCCAACGCCTCATACACCTACCCCTGCTCCGAAATGGTGGTGTGCGCGATGAACCCGTGCCCCTGCGGATATTACGGCCACCCGACAAGGGAATGCACCTGCTCCCCGATGGTTGTAAGCCGTTACCTCTCAAAGGTTTCGGGGCCTCTGCTTGACAGGCTCGACATTCACATTGAAGTGCCTCCCGTTGATTTTGAGAGACTTTCGGACAATTCCGTTTCGGAATGCTCCGCCGACATACGCGAAAGGGTAAACGCGGCGCGTAAAATTCAGCAGGAACGCCTCAAAGGCACGCCCGCTTTCTGCAACGCGAAAATGACTCCCGCCCAAACGAGAGAATTCTGCACGCCCACCCCCGAAGCGTTGGCTTTGCTTGAAAAAGCGTTCAACAAGCTGGGGCTTTCCGCGAGAGCCTATGACAAGGTTTTGCGCATTGCCAGAACAATAGCCGATCTTGACGGCTCGGCGGTTGTTGACAGCCGCCACATCTCTCAGGCTGTGCAATACCGCAGGCTTGACCGCAAGCTGTGGCAAAACGGGTGAGATTATGACGGGGATATTACTTGTTGACAAGCCGGAGGGCTTGACCTCTTTCGGCACTCTTATAAAAATCAAAAAGATAATAAGCCAAAAAAAGTGCGGCCACTGCGGCACGCTTGACCCTATGGCAACGGGCGTTCTTACGGTGCTTCTCGGCTCAGCGACAAGGTTTGCCGAAATACTGCCCGATCACCGCAAGGAATACCGCGCCGTAATTAAACTCGGTATTGTTACGGACACTCTCGACATCACGGGAACTGTGCTTGAAAAAAACAGCGTTTGTGTCGGCAAGGCCGATTTTGAAGCCGCCGCCAAACAGTTTCTCGGCGAAATAAAGCAGGTGCCGCCCATGTATTCGGCTGTTTCGGTTGACGGAAAAAGGCTTTATGAGCTTGCGAGAAAAGGTCAAACCGTTGAAAGGCGGGAAAGAGACGCGGAAATATTCCGCCTTGACCTTGTTGAGTGTGATGAGGCGGCGGGCGAATACACGGTTGATGTCGCCTGCTCATCCGGCACATATATAAGAACTCTCGCGGACGATATAGGCAGGGCTTTGGGCTGCGGAGCCGTGCTCACCGCTTTGCGGCGCACATCGGCAAACGGATTCAGCGTAAGCAACGCGCTTACTCTTGAAAATTTAAGCTCCGAGTTTGCAGGCGGCAGGCTTGAAAATCACATTATCGGCGTTGAAAACGCTCTTGGGGTTTACCCCGCCGTTTATGTTACCGAAGCGCAGGCAGCAAGGTTTTCAAACGGGGGCGAGCTCTCGGTTGAGCGGTTGAGGGGCATTGAGGAAAAGGGCTTTTACAGGGTTTATGCGCCGGGCCGCGTTTTTCTCGGCATAGGTGAAAACCGCGGAGAAAGCCTTTTTGTTAAAAAGCTTTTCAAAAACGAATAAAGGTATTCCCGCAAAATTACCAAAAATAAACGCGGATTTTGTTATTAATGTTCAAATATCCGGCCGCCGGTTGAAATAAGCGGCGGCTTTGTGATAAAATTATAAAAAAGAAAAAACGGCTGTCGAAAGGAGAAATTATGGCAGACAGATATTTGATAATCAACGCGGACGATTTCGGTATGTGCAACGCCTCCGTTGCCGCGATAACCGATCTTTTCAAAAATGAAAAAAGCGCTCTTACATCCTCAACGATTATGGCTCCCTGCGGCTGGGCGCCCAAGGCGATAAGATTTGCAAAGGAGAACCCTCAGTTCGCGATAGGCGTTCATTTAACACTTACAAGCGAATGGGGCGATTACCGCTGGGCTCCCGTGAGCACGGAGAAAACGGCGTCTTTGCGTGACGAGGAAGGCTATATGTGGCACGAGAGTGTTGATGTTGAAAAGCACGCCGACCTTGACGAGGTCGCGGGCGAAATCCGCGCTCAGATAGAAAAATGCAAAGCTCTCGGGCTTAACCCCTCGCACCTCGACAACCATATGGGCTCGCTTTACGGCATTGAAACGGGCAGGTTTGAGCTTTTGCAGAAAACCATTGAAATTGCGGGCGAATACGGTCTGCCCTTCCGCTGCCCGTCAAAGCTTACGCCCGAAATGTTCGGCAACACCATGCTTGAAATCAATGTTGACATGAACACCGTCGGAGCCGCGTTCGGTCAGCTTATGGGTTACGCGGATATGCTCGGAGTCGCTCTGCCCGACTATCTCATTCCCAACGAGTGGGACGGCGGCCCGCAGTGCGAAAGCTATGAGAATTTCAGGGAATACATCTACAACCTTTACACATCCTTCCCGGAGGGCGTTACCGAAACCTATATGCACCCCTCGGTTGAGTGCGACGAGCTTAAAGGCACAACCGGGCGCTGGAAATTCAGAACCTGGGAGTATAAACTCCTCGGCGACCCCGCCACAAGGCAGCACATTGAAGCGCACGGCATAAAGCTTATCAATTACCGCGATCTTGCACAAATGAGGAAGAAATAGACTTATAACAAATGGACGGATGACTGTGCGTCATCCGTCCGTTTTTATTCTGCTATCTGACAGTTATCAATGGCAAAATCAAGCAAAATATTTATAAGCTCATTTCGTGAGCGGTTTGTTTTACTTGAAATTGTATCTAGTTTTGCAACAGTTTCATCTTTGATTCTAATTGAAAACACCTTGTAGCCGTCATCACCTTTTAAAGTTTTCTTGTGAATAATCAGCTTTTTATTCCCTTTTCCTTCATTTTTCATATCAAATCACCTCATATTTATTATGACTTGACATGTGTTATTTTTATATGTTACAATTTATAACATATTATGCTGTTGTCGTTTCTCTGAAACATATGGATTCTAAAAAGGAATCAATACTATTTGAAACGATAAATATAAAGCGAGATATCTAAATATTTGTCTATTATTTCACTATAAAAAGGAGAATTGAAATGAATTTACGAGAGTATTCTTTTATTTGCCCAAAATGCGGTGGTGCAATAATTAATGGAGAAGTACCAGAAGGCATAAATGAAGTCGAAATCACTTGTAGCAAATGTAATAGTAACTATACAATAGAAATTGAAACTAAACATGAATACAACACTCAAGAATTTTACAGACTTAGTACTCTTGCAAAAAATGCTTTATCTGAAAATGATTTTGCAAAGGCATCGAAATACCGCGAAACGGAAATACAAAAAAACCCAGATAAATGGGAGTATGTTTTTTTTGATGCTTTTTTTGAAGCTATGGACTTTATGAAACAAGGAACAATGGTTTCTACGGCAAAACTTTCTAATGCCGCGGATAAAGCGTTGGAAAGTATAAAAACTAGTGTTTTTGATGAAGGCGTTCAACATAAATTGGTCGATTATATTAATGGTAATATAATCACACTTGCTAAAAAAATGTTTGATTATGAAAAAGAATCTTTTGATAAAATGAGTTCTTCTGCACTAATTACTGTTCAAGAGCAAGTATCAGAAAAGTGCTGGTCATCGGCTTTCCTTCTGTATGAATATGGAAACAAGGTTGTTTCTTTGTTTGGAGAAAAGTTTCGTAAAATAGCTTATTATGATTGGCTGGTAGCAAACAATCAAACTGCATCTATTTTGAAATATCTGAGCGATACCGACAAGGCAGATGCAGTAAATATGATTGATGAGTATTCTGTAAAAATAAAAACAATAGACCCAAACTATCAAAAGCCTGACACAAATGTTGCTAATAAGAAAAACGGATGTTATGTTGCCACAGCGGTGTATGGTTCCTATGATTGTTCTGAAGTGTGGACACTTCGCAGATTTCGTGACTATAGTCTAGCGTCAAGCTGGTATGGCAGACTGTTTATTGCTTTTTATTATTTTCTCAGTCCTACAATTGTTAAATGGTTTGGGGAAAACAAATGGTTTAATAGCTTTGCAAAAGGCATTCTTGATAGTTTCGTTACAAGATTAAAAATAAAGGGTTATGATGATAGTCCTTACAGTGATATTTATTAAAGATGCAATAAAGGAGGTTGAATTTTATGGTGTTGGCAATTATTATCGCAATTGCATTTTATTGGGTCGTGCTGAAAATATGTGAATCTGTAGGTAAAGCTATTTTCGGAGACGAGAAGATAGGAAAAATCATTGGCACTGTATTATGGGTGATTGTGGTAATAATTATTATTTGCGTCGCTGACTGAGAGGGCTTGATATGTCATTAATAAAATGTTTTGAATGTAAAAAAGAAGTTTCAAGTATAGCTAAAGCATGTCCGTATTGCGGCTGCCCGATTAATCCGGAAAGATATAATTGCAGAGTAGTTTTTAAATGTATAATGCTCGGGAAATCATACTCCTTTTTAAAAATTTACAGGAATGGGGCTTTAGTTTCTACAGTTCAGCCAAACAGTTATTATGATATGGATATCAGCAGTGTAGCACCAAAAGAAAAAATTGTGGTAGAAGCATGGCGAGGTCGATTTACAAATGATAATAAATGGGTAATCGATGTTCCAAATACAAAAAACACAATAATTCAAATAGTGCATATGTCCGGTAATCGCTGGGGATTTTCGGTAGATCCTTGAAGACTTCGTTTAAAAAGCATATTTCCAAAAGCACTTAAAAAATACCAAATCACAAAAAATAGAACCACCTGTTGAGCGGGTGGTTCTATTTTTAGAAAAAATTATTTATAGAAACTATACAGCTCCGATGTGTCGCAGGCGGTGTTGTCAACATACCAGCTTCTGCCGATTTTAACGAGAGTGACGGGCAGGTTTTCGACCTCCGCTTCGCCGTTGACATTGACCGTTACGCTGACTGTGCATTTGTTTTCGCCGTTTTCGGTTTTGCCCGCGGAGACAACCTCGATTTTGTAATCCTCACCGAATTTTTCCTGATAAGCTCCGACGGAGGCAACTTTTGTCTGCACGCCGGTGTTTTTGTCATATTCATCCTGCGTGCCGGTCAGGCTCTCGCCGTAAGTTGCGAGATTTGCCTCAAACGCGGTGAAGAACGCGCTGTCATCAAAATAAGTGTCGCCGAAAACATCTTTTCGCACCTTTTGGAGTTCTGAAATATACTGCGTGAAAATCGCGTCATAAGCGTCAAAGCCGCCGTTTGATTCAATGAGATTGACAAAAAACGGATACATCGTGTCAATCACTTTGCCTTCAAGCTCTCCGTTATCGTTGAGGTTTTTTTCGCCTTTGAGACTTTCGTCATTAAGCCCTTTGAGCCCCTTGGTGCCGGCGCCCGGCTTATAATTCTCATAAATAACGGGGTTTATGTAGTTTTGACGGATGAAATCGCCGAATTTCATATCTTTGCTTAAAAGAGTGTTTTTGCAGGCGTTGTAGCCGTCGCCCGTCTGAACGATTGTGTCAACATAAGCCACCGCCGTTTTTTCGGGGTCAAAGGCTGTGTATCTTGCCGTGAATGTGAAAACGGTGAGCGCGCCGAGAATAACCGCCACAACAATAATGGCGAAAACGCCGTAAAGTTTAAGGTTTAAGCCTTTTTTGTTTTTTTCAGCCATTTTTAATGCCTCCTCAGTCCGCGTCATTCGCCGGCTCGTCAAAGTCTCTGTCTGCAGCGGCGGCTCGTCTTATCATAAGTTCTTTTACTATTCTTTCTTTTTTGTCGCCTACCATATCATAGAAAAGAATGGGCACGCCCTGCAAAATTACAAACGCCGCGGGGATTATTGTGTAAATCATAAGGAACTTGTTGAGGGTTGAGTCACTCTGCGCGGCGTAGGCGACATTGGCGTCTGTTGAAACAAGGTAGCCGGACCATGTGTAAAGCAGCCAGGGGCCGAGAGCCTTTGTGAATGCGGATGCGACCTTCGCGAAAAGGCCGAAGCCCGCGTAGGCAAGACCCTCCTGCCTTTTGCCTGTTTTCCACTCGATTTCGTCAACACAGTCCGCTATCATAATGTTGGGCGTAACATTAGTGTTGCCGTGCTGAAGGCCGCAGAAGAAATTGAGAATAAGGAAGGGAATAATCAGCGCGCTGCGGAAACCTATTCCCGTTGCGACAAAATAAAGGATTGCGAGCGATGTTGCGCCGTAAACGCAGAAAAGAATATAGGTTTGCTTTGTGCTGAATTTTTTGAGCACAAAATTGACAAGCAGTGTGCCGACCGCCGTGCCTATGCCCATAGGCAGAAGCAGGGCGAGTTTTAAATCCTTTGAGCCCAAAAGATAAATCGCGATATAAAGCGAAACGGTGCCGTAAACGCCCCTGCCGAAACCGGTGAGCTTGGTGAGCGACACCATAAGCAGGTTTTTGTTTGTGAAAACCACTTTTACGGCGTCTTTGAGCGAAACTTTTTCTCTTGTGTAGGGAACCCTTTCTTTATTGTTCATAAAGAAAATCATAACAAATATG
Organism: uncultured Eubacteriales bacterium; assembly: GCA_900319455.1. GTDB lineage: Bacteria > Bacillota > Clostridia > Oscillospirales > Acutalibacteraceae > CAG-177. The sequence goes on along the minus strand of ONON01000101.1, from coordinate 6,256 downwards.
ATAAATCCGAGAGCACACACAGCTGTTGATATTACAAGGTCAAGACCCTGCGCCTCGGCGTTTTTGAACTGCTGCTGCCCCATAACCGCTTTCATAACAATTCCTACCGCAAGCACAACAACCATTCCGCCGGACTGCCCCACACTCTTCATAAACGAGGCTATTGAAATCGCGGATGATCTCTCGGACGGATCGGGCGAACACAGCGCACCGAAACACTCCGCCGGCCTTTCAACCGCGCAGCCCACCGCTGTGTAAAGTGAATATATAACATACATCCAGACAATGGCGAGGGTTTGATTTTTTGTGTTTGGGGCAACAAAAACAAGCATAGCTATAATCGCCATGGGAACCGCTCCGAAGCCTATCCAAGGTTTTACTTTGCCGAGCTTTGTTCTTGTGTTGTCAATCAAAAAGCCCGTAACAAGCTCTATAACGGCGCCGATTATGCCCGCCGCGAGAAAAACGGCGGAAATCTGCGATGAAATCACCGAAGAATCAAAGCCCTTGCCTTTAAACGCGAAATCGGCGAAAAAGGTCTGTGTGTAGTCAGGCATCCATCCGGTAAGAAGGGCAACACCGAACAGCCCTATGCCGAATGTGAAAATCTCCGACTTTTTCATATATTTTTTCTTTTCTTCACTCATATAACCGCTCCTTCCGGCAAATCATATTATAAAATTATTATAAACCAATCACAGCAAAAAAACAATTGTTTTATTCGCTGTGTCGCTCAATGTCGTGAACGCGGCAGTTTTCAGCCGGCAGATTATTGACAAATCAAATGTAATAAATAATAATATTATATATAAAACCGAATTGCGGCGCGGAAAGGCGGTAATCGATTATGACTCTTGAAAACATCGGCATCGGGCAGATAACCGGCGCGAATTTTCGCGTGGACGAACGCAGCCCGGTAATAAAACCGTTCGGGGGTGCCCTTGCTGCGGCGGACCCGTCTGTTCTGACACCCGACCTTACTCCCGACGGTAGCTGGCGCCTTTTCTGCCACACCCAGTTTGGCGTTTATCAGCTCATTTCGCCCGACGGAGTGAAATTTGAAAAACCGCAAAAGGTAACATCGCGCGCCATGCGCCCCAATATAAACTTTGTTGACGGTAAATATTACCTGTTTTATGAGCGAACTCGCTCGCTTGCCGCGAACGCGCTCAACCTTGTGAACATTGTAAAATGGCGTTCTGAAATTGCCGTAAAAACAAGCGCCGACCTGATAAACTGGTCAAGAAGCGAAACAGTTATTTCACATTCGCAAAAAATTGAAGAAAGCGAAAGGGGCGTTTCAATTTCAAACCCGTTTCTGCTTCGCGACTGGGGAACAAACCGCCTCTATTACTCCTGCGGGCTCACCTATATAAAGGACTGCGGCTTTTGCGAGCCGACTTATATAACTTACGCCGAAAGCGAAAACATCATCAGCGGTTACACGAAAGCGGAGCGACCTGTTCTTTCGCCTGACAGAGGCAGTGATTATCTCAACCTGTGTTGCGGCTGCCTCAAGGTTTACCGCCTGAAAGACGGGTATATCGGCATACAGAACGGCATTTATGAAAAGGACGGGGGCAGCCGTTCGGCAATTCTTCTGCTGACCTCCGCCGACGCCGAAAACTTCCGCTTTGAGAAGGTTCTGCTGGAACCGGGCGGCGGAGGCTGGATGAACCAGTTTGTTTACGCGAGCCATCTTGTGATTTGGAACAATGAATTAAGGCTTTATTTCAACGCTCGCGACACGGCTGATATGATAAAAGGGCGCGAATGTATAGGCTTTGCGTCGGCTCAACTGTGAGAAAGGAAGATTTTGTGAAAGACACAATAAAAATGCCCCCGTGGGGCCCCTATTCAAAAAAATATTTCGGGCTGTCTCATATTGTTTCATCGCTTAAAAATGACGGCGGCCGCTTTGACTTCACCGTTCATCCCACTTTGTGGAATTCATCAACACCCGTACCCAATGTCACGGTGCCGAGCGCCTATCATCTGTGGGAGTGCAGCCCCGATTACACATATTACGCATACAGATATGAGCTGCTGTGGAAAGACAGAGTGTACGCGGATGTTTCGTTCTCGAAAATAAACGAAAACGCTTTTCTCGCAAGGTGTGAAATCGTAAACAACACGGAACTTGCGCAAAACTGCGTTATCAATTATTTTGCTTCTCTCGAACTGCCGTTTTATGACAGAGCCGTGCCCGTCACGCCCGAAAAGCGCATTATAAAAGACGCAAACGATTATGAGGAATACGCCTACGCAGTGCCGCGCCCGTGGGACGGTGAAAACCCGGACGGAATGTTCAAGGGGATGTTCCGCGACAGTAACTTTCTGCACGGATGCGGTCTGGGCGACAGATGCGACAACGCCCATGTGCATTTTCTCAGCCTCAAGCCTTTCGGATGTGAAAAGGGCGACCGTGTTTCGTGGGCTCTTACGGCGCCCGGCTTTGAAAACCCCGTGCTTGCGCTCAGGTACCGCACGGTAACGGACGGCGACGCCGTTTTTAATATGAACGGCGAAAAAATAACGCTCCCTCACAGCGAAGAACTTACCGTTGCGTATCTGCCATTTAAAGAAAATCCCGTTTTTGTAAGCGAAGGCGCGGCAGGGGTGGAATTTGATTTTATTGCCGTTATTGAAAAAGGAGGGAGCGTTTCGGTAAAAGCGGAAAAATACCGTTATGTTCCCGAAATACAAAAAGAGAAAAACGGCAGGGGGCTGACCGTCAACCTCAATTACGGTTACGCCGACTGTAAGTATTCGGTTATAACTCACAGCAAAAACACAAGGCTTCGTACCCTTGACAGCGGCTGCCTTGAAGACGCGCTGATTAACCGTCTCTCCAACGGAGACCCGACCTACGACTGCCTGCGCGAAACTTTCTCCCGCTCATTCAAGGCAAAAAGGAGCGACGAGGGCTTTTATGTCAATCCCCTTATAAAGGCGATTTTTATTGAGCCCGGCGAACGGCATATTGAATACGCCGTTGTTTCAAACGGCACTTTTACTCCGCTGAGTGATGGGAAATATGAAAACATTTACACCTTCGCGAAAAGCGGAGCGAAAAAAATAAGTTTCAACTCCGACGGCAAAAAATATGAGCAGAGCATAAACATAATGAAAAGCACTTTGCTGACAAACGCTGTTTATCCCGTTTACCGCAGGGGAGAAAACATAGTTCACCATACGCCCGGCAAGAGATGGGATTCCTTTTACACCTGGGACAGCGGCTTTATAGGGCTCGGTCTTCTTGAATTCTCTCCGGAGCTGTGCCGCTATGTGCTTGACACCTACCTGTGTGATGAGGATAACAAAGATTTCACATTCCTGCTTCACGGTTCGCTTGTTCCCACACAGTTCGCGGAATATTTTGAGTTGCTTAACCGCTCCGAAAACAAGCACTGCCTTGACGGGCTCTACCCGAAAATGAAAATATATTATGAATTCCTGCGCGGAAGGCGGGCGGGTTCAACCTTCGCAAAATTCGGCAACGGCCTGCTTACCGCCTACGACTACTGGTACTCCTGCTCGGGAATGGACGACTACCCCGCACAGGTTGAAATGATAAACAGAAAGGCGGAGGGTTACTCCTGCCCCTGCCTTACAACCTCACAGGTAATCCGCGCAGGCAAAATAATGAAAGCCGTTGCCCTTTACCTCGGGAAGGAGGAGGACGCTGCCGTATATGAAAACGATATTGAGCAAAGCGAAAACGCGCTCAACTCTCTCGCCTGGGATGAGGAGAGCGGTTATTTCGGCTACACCGTCTATGACAAAGGCGGAAAGCCTTACATTATGAGAACGGCTGAGGGTGAAAACTTCAACAAAGGCTTTGACGGGCTTTACCCTCTTGTTGCGGGCGCGGTTGAGGGCGAAAGAGCGCGGCGGCTGGTTTCTCACCTGAAAAATCCGCGCGAGATATGGTCCGGCGCCGGTCTCAGCGCGGTTGATATGACGGCCTCCTACTACTTTGACGACGGCTACTGGAACGGCAATGTCTGGATGAGCCATCAATGGTTTTTCTGGAAGACGATGCTTGACCTGGGAGACGGAGATTTCGCCTTTTCAATAGCGGACAGAGCGCTTGAAATATGGAGACAGGAGACGGATTTTTCATATTACACATACGAATGTTTCGGTATTAAAACAAAACGCGGCGGCTGGTTTCACAACTTCGGCGGGCTTTCCGCGCCCGTGTGTGTCTGGGCAAGTGCGTATTATAAACCCGGTTCGGTCACAACGGGCTTTGATGTGTGGACCGATTACCGCAAAACGGATGAAAGCTCCGCGGAGATTAAGTTTAAATATTACGGTAAAAGCGAAAAATACACCGTATTAATCACTTTAAGAGAGTGCGAAAACCCTTCGGTCACACTTGACGGAGAGCCTGTCGGGTTCATTAAGCGCACAGCCGGCGCCCTCGAAATTACACTTGACGGCAGCGTTAAAGAAGGGGTTATAAAAGCAGAGGCACGGTAATTATGACTGAGGATGAAAAAAGAAAAAAATCAGCCGCTCTTGCCGCCGAAATAATGCGTTTGTCGCAAAACTCCGTGTTGCTGAATCTGCGATTTATGAGCCCGGCTGTTATGCGCCTTGCGTTCACCCCGTCGGAAACGACATTCAGAGTTGACGGCAGAAACATTTTCTACGGCGATAAGTTTGTTTTGGGCAGATACCTTGCCGGCAAAAACCAGGTCGCGAGAGATGTTTTGCATATGATTACACACTGTGTTTTCCGCCACGCGTTCGTGGGCGGAGTTGACCCTGTTTTGTGGAATCTCTCATGTGATATTTCCGCGGAACACACAATCTCATCTCTCGGCATTGCCTGCTTTCAGACTGAATTTGCCGGCGCGCAGAAAGACGCACTTAAAATCCTTGAGGGCGAATTGAAATCTTTCAACGCGGAAACACTTTACCGCTATTTCAAAAACAAAAACCTTACACTTGAAGAGGCGTCAAAGCTTCACACACTGTTTATGTGCGATGACCACCGCCTGTGGTATAACGACGGCACTCCGCCCGAAGAAGACGAAAAGAACGGTGAAGAAAGCTCAGGTAAAAACGACAACGACAACACTCCCTCCCCGGGTGACGGCAAGTCGGAAGATACCGCGGATGACGGCGGAAACTCCCCCGAAGAGGGCGCGGCAGGCGGCGAAAGCACCGACGAATACGCGTCTCAAAGCGGTACAAACAGCGAGCTTGAAAAGGAGTGGGAAGAAATTTCCCGCTCAATACAGATGGATTTGGAAACTTTTTCAAAAGAAAAAGGTGAAACGGCGGGTGATATGGCTTTGCGCCTGAAAGAAATCAATCGCGAAAGGTATGATTATTCCGCATTTCTTCGCAAATTCGCCGTGCCGGGTGAAACCGTGAAAATCAATGATGATGAGTTTGATTATGTGTTTTATACTTACGGTTTAAGTCTTTTCGGCAATATGCCTCTTGTTGAACCGCTTGAATACAAGGAGGACAGCCGCGTGCGTGAGTTTGTTGTTGCCGTTGACACTTCGGGCTCCACCGGCAACGGCCTTGTCAGGAAGTTTATTGAAAAAACCTATTCAATGCTTAAAAACAGCGCAAGCTTTTTCAGCGAAATAAACCTGCACATTATTCAGTGCGATTCCGCCCTTCAGGAGCATGTGAAAATAACAAACCAAAATGAGTTTGACGCGTATATAAGCAATTTCACCGTTAAAGGGCTCGGCGGAACGGATTTCCGTCCCGTTTTCAGGGAAGTTGACCGGATGATTGCCGAAAAGGAGTTTTTGAACCTTAAGGGTCTTATCTTTTTCACCGACGGGTACGGAACCTTCCCCGAAAAAAAGCCGCAATACAAAACGGCGTTTGTTTTTGTGAGAAACACATTTGACACACCCTCGGTTCCCTCCTGGGCGATGAAGGTTGTTATTGGGGATGAGGATATTTCCGGCTGACTCATGTGATAAAAAACAGATAACGAACAGCTGATAATTATCAGCCGGCAATCCGGAAAAATTTTCGCGGTAAAGCTTTATCCGTAAGATAACAGCCCCGCGACGGGAAAGGAGAAAAAGTTTTGAACAAAACGGTCGGATTTATTATTAAAAACGGCGTGCTCACCGAGTATGTCGGGCGCAAAACGGATGTTGTTGTGCCCGACGGGGTTGCGGTTATAGGTGAAAAGGCGTTTTTTATGCAGAATATCCGCAGCGTTGTTCTGCCGCAGGGTGTTAAAACCGTTATGAACTCCGCTTTCTCC
>ONON01000025.1 GCA_900319455.1 uncultured Eubacteriales bacterium | reverse complement strand
GGTTGATTTTGCCGATTGTGTTCCGCTTGAAAAAGATATGCGTATTTATGAAAAAGGAATTTACGGCATAGCGCTCCTGAACCGTTTTATGGAGCTGATATACTCCGAAGCTAAAAGGGTAAAACCCGACGCGCTGATAAACACAAGCTGCTGCCATCCGTTTTTTGCCGCTTATACAAACCAGGCAAGGCTGCATGATAACTACTTTGCTCTTCGTGACTCCGTTCGGATTATGAGCGAACGAGCGGAACTTTTTGACGCGATGATGCCCGGAATATCCATTGACACAGACGCAGGTTCCTGCGGAAGCCGCCGTGATTTTATGCGCTATGCCCGTGAGTGTGTAAACATCGGCATTCCTGATATTTACATTCTGAACCCCATAGAAGACTGCGCTTTAACTTCAGACGATTGGAATGAAATCCGTGCTGTTTGGGAAAACTACCGACAGTCAAAAAAGCTGTGAAATCTGCCGATTATTTTTCAATATAATACTGTGCCTGCGCGTTCCAAAGTTCATAATATTTGCCGTCTTTGTTTTCGAGGAGTTTCTCATGGGAACCGAACTGTATCATTTTCCCTTCGTGAAAAACAGCAATTTTATCGCAGAAGCGGCACGATGAAAGACGATGTGAGATATAAACTGCCGTTTTATCCTTTACCATATCATTGAAACGAGAATATATTTCATATTCCGCAAGCGGGTCAAGTGAAGCTGTCGGCTCATCGAGAATAACAAACGGAGCGTCTTTATACAGCGCCCTTGCTATGGCAATTTTCTGTGCCTCACCACCGGATATTTCAATTCCGTCATCATCAAAATCCTTATAAATTACGGCATCGAGATTTCTGTCAATCTGTTTAAGCCGTTCTTCAAGTCCCGCAGTGTCAAGGCATTGCAGGACTTTTGATTTGTTATAGTCTTTTTCGCAGGCAACATTCTCACCGAGTGTAAACGAGAATAAACGGAAGTCCTGAAACACAACTGCAAAGAGCGCAAGATAATCCTCATAGTCATATTTCGTGATGTCAATCCCGTTGAGAGTTATATATCCCTCTGTGGGGTCATATAATCTGCAAAGCAGTTTTATCATTGTCGTTTTTCCGCTGCCGTTCATTCCGACAACGGCAACTCTTTCGCCGACTTTGAACCTGAATGAGAGATTCTTTATTGCGTATTCATCACTTCCGGGATATTTGAAGCTGACATTATGGAACTCAATATCATAAATATTGTCGCTGCGTTTTTCGGTAGGGATTTTGCCGTAATGCATTTCAGACGGCATATCAAGATATTCAAAAAACATTTCAATGTAATCATTATTTGCTCTTATTTTAGAGAAACAAACCGAAAAATCAAAACCGCTTTCCATTATCCTGGCAATACAGTATTGGTATTTTATAAATCCTCCTATGCCGAAAGCCCCGATATAAACCTTCAAAGCAACAAAAACATATGTAAGCGCATTGGAGATTAAATAAAACAAATTGTAATAGTCATATCTTTTTTTCATAAAACGGTAAAGAGTTTTATTATAGCTTCCCCACTCATCATAAAACCTGTTGAATGAATGATTTATCAATTTGCTTTGATTGAAAATACGAACATCCTTTGCCGATTTGCTATCATCCAGATATTCATCAAAATAATAGTGAAGCCGGCTTTGAGCCAAGCTTTTCTTTTGATTTGCTTTGACTATTGTTTTACTGAAACGGATATTGAATTTATATTGAATAAATGACAAAGCAAAAATAATAATAAAGAAAGCGAGAGTGAAAAGAGGTGAATCAATTATCCTTTCACCACCGGATAAAACACGGCCTGCGTGCCTGAAAAAAAGGGAAACCGTGATTGCAGAGCACATAAGCAAATAAAAAAGCCCGTCAAAGAAATACATTATATTTACAGTCAACTCGTTAAATCCGCTTTCATCGCTTCGGTCGGTTATCATCTGCCTTTTGGCACGCACCGACGCGTCTTCGGTTTTTTTGTAATCCATTTCAAAGTTTTTGGCGTTCAGAAGCATTTCTTCCCATTTAGGGGCAATAATATGAAAAGTTCTGACTCTTCGCCAGGAGTAATCGCGCAATATTTTTAAAACAATCTCAAGTAAATAACATGAAAGCAGTATTATAAGGATTTTTATTCTTCTGTTACCTGTCAATTCATCAACAATGGAAGCTGTTATATAATTTGAGCCAACACTGACTGCCGCGCAGCAGAAAGAGTAGAATGCAATATAAAAAACAAAGTGCGGCGTATTATCGTTTATAAGTTTCACTGCCCGCTTAACTAATAAATAATCCTGTTTGAGTGTTCTTTTATTCTTTGCATTCATCCGATTCCTCCTCCTTTCTGTAATATTCGCTTTGAATATTGAACATCTCAGCATATTTTCCGTTTTGCCGCATCAGTTCATCGTGTGTGCCGGATTCGACAATTCTTCTGTTATCAAGAAACACAATCCGGTCACAAAAGCGAGTGGACGAAAGCCGATGTGATATATAGATTGAGGTTTTATTCTCAGAAATCTCACTGTATCGCAAATATATCTCATTTTCGGCAATCGGATCCAAAGCGGCGGTGGGTTCATCCAATATAAGTATCGGTGAATCCTTGTATAGCGCTCTTGCAAGAAGAAGCCGCTGCAATTCGCCACCTGAAAACTCTACGGCACCTTCATTAACGCTTTTCACAAGAAAAGAGTTCTCTTTTTCCGGCAGAGAGTTTATTTTTTCGCTCAATCCCGCTTTTTCAATACAATAATAAAAACGCTTTTTGTTGCTTTCACTTTCCGGTTTCATCGTAACATTTTCGAGAACAGTGCAAGGAAGAAATCTCGGTTCCTGAAACACTGCTGAAATGAGCCCATAGTATTCATCTCTGTTAAACTCCGAAATATCTGTTCCGTTTAGCAGAATCTTGCCGTTTTTCGGTCTGTATAGTCCGCTGATAAGTTTTACAAGAGTAGTTTTACCGGCTCCGTTAACACCGACAAGCGCAAGGTTTTCATCTTTATTAATTTTGAGATTAATGTGAGACAGTATCTCGGTGTCACTTCCCGGATATGCAAAAGAAACATCCCTTAGCTCGATTTCATATGGTGTATCTTCAGGTATGTTTTTTCCACCTGACTGCCTGTATCTGTTTTTAATGTCCAGAAAATCACGGAGATTATCTATTTTCATATTCAAAGGTATTATTTCACCGAATGTTTCACCTATAAAACCCAGCCAATGTGTAAATTCTGTTATGGTGCAGGCGAATAACACCAGCTCTGTTTTTGAAACCTCTCCTTTCAGCGTCGCGTAAACAAGATAAGCAAAGATGCCTGTTTCAATTCCAACGCTGACAACAAGAGCAATCATATCCGAACAGAAATAATAAAAATACATTTTACTTGTCCAGAATTTTCGCTCTCCGACAAAATATTCGCTCATTTTCATAAGATAATTACGCAGTTTGAAGATGCGAATATCTTTGCCTATTGCAAAATCTCGGGATGTTCTGTTTATGTAATTCAGCTTTCTGTCAACCTTTGCCAATGGATCTTTTGTTTTATTAATCAGATGATTTTCAACAGCCATTGAAATAAGTTTCAATGCCTCAAGCCCTGTCAACACAAGAATCAGCCATGGATTAAGTTTTATGGTAACGGTTCCGTAAACTGCTATAAAGATAATACCTCTGAAAAGAAACCTGTAATAGTCAATAAAATTGTAGAGGCCGTCATAAGTAAGTGTATTCTTAGCTTTCTGATATTTTTCTCTGCCTAATGATCCTTCAATCAGATCAAAATCCATATTCATTATTTTTTCGGCAAGCAGAATATCCAGTTTTCTGTTGGTTTCCGCCTGTCGAACTTTGAACCGGCATTCCAGACTGTTATTCAATATCACTGACATAAACTCAACAGTCGCAACACCCGCTGTGACAAGTAAAATCGATTTGATGCCCATATTATTCTCAAGGCAATAAGTCAGTGCCGTAACAAAACCGACCACATTCAGTTCAAAAACTACATCAAAAACGGCAATTGCAATATTAATCGGAATCTGAGATTTATCCCACCCGATAAGAATTCTGAACATATATGCAGTGTTATTTATAAAGGAATGTTGTGTTTTCTTTTCTTTCTTCATTCCGTCTCACCTCAATCAGGAGTATAGCAAAAAAGCAACCATTTGCGGTTGCTTTTGCACGAATGGTTCAATTTTTATCACGAGCGGTTATCGGAAGCATTATTTCAGTGCCGAAAACACCTTCATCATGCTCTCTTTTAAGGTAGCCACCGTATTTTTTTACAATGGCATCAATCCTCATCAAACCGAACCCGTGATCATCACCCTTGGTGGTTTTATATGTTTTTCCGAAGCGCCTTGGTATTCCGGTCATGGAATTGGTAACGGAAATATAAAACTGTTCCTTAAAAATGCCGATATATACTCTGATAAACCGCTGTGATTCATCCTCAATTTTCAGGCACGCCTCCATAGCGTTATCCAACAAATTGCCAATGATTACGCATAATTCAACATCTGACATATCAATTTTCGGCACATTTGCCGTAACATCGGTTGATATATTCTTCTTTTGAGCAAGAGACAGTTTGCTGTTCAGAATGGCGTCTGCCATAACATTACCGGTTTTTACTACTGTGTCAACAGTGTTCAAATCAATATCAAGTTCGCCGAGGTAGTTTTCAAGCTCGGCAATATTACCCATTTTAAGTGATGCCTGCATAACGGCAATATGATTACGATAATCATGGCGCCAGCCGCGCATTGTGTTGTAAATGTTTTGCACCTCTTCACAGTGCTTTTCCGTAAGTTCCTGCTGATAAGCCGCAATCCTTCTGTCAATACTGCGGTAAAATACTCTGTCAAATAAAGGCATAATTATCTCCTGTAATAGTCTGCAAAAGCTCGGTTGACTTCATCAAACATTCTTCTTGAGACGGGAACGGTTATATCATTGTCAAGAACAATCTCTGTTTTTGAAATGCGTTTTATGTGTTCAATGTTTACAACATATGAACGGTGGGTATATACAAAACCGTCTCCGAGATTTTCGAAAAAAGATGACATCGATTGATTTACCGTGATTTGTGAGTCAACTGTATTGATAATCAGCGAATGTCCTGCTGTTTCAATATAGAAAATATCACTCAAGCGAAGCCGTATGTTTTCTCCGTCTGCATTGACAAAAACCGTTGGAAAAGATTTGCCGATATTATTTACGGCTCTGTTAAGAACCTCACAAAGCTTTTCGGGTTTGACGGGTTTCATAAGATAATGCAGCGCAGCAACATCATATCCGTCAGCAATATACTTTTCAAATCCCGTAACAAATATAATCTGTAAATCTTTGTTATGTTCTCTAATCTTCCTTGCAAGATCAATGCCGTTCATTTTGCCCATCTCTATATCAAGAAGCAAAAAATCATAATATTTGTATTCTTCATAGTGAAACAAAAAACTTTCGGCGTTCGGAAAAGAATTAATCACAGTGTTATTTTCCGTTTTATGCGACCAATCCATAATTATTGATGTAAGATATTCAGTTTCGGTAATTTCATCATCACAAATGGCAATATTGAATTTCATAAAAAATTTCTCCGCGAAAAAAATTGTGAATCTTTTCATTCCAATAATAGCATATTTCAATTATTCATTCAAGGTAAAATAAAAGAACAAAATCAGACGAATATAATGGACTTTCTTCTTCAACTATAATTATACGGATAACTTATCTAAAAAAAGCTTCTGAATTGCAAAATATATAATAAAAAAGCAAAAAGGAACAACTCCGTTTTTTAGATATGGTTAGGGCAAAAATAAATATGCAAGTTTAGAAACATGATAATTATTTTATAGTTTAGTAATTATAATGATTTTAAGGGAATTTAGAGACAAAGACTTTCAATTAATAACAAACAGGACTCGAACCTGTGACATCATCGGTCAGAAACATGGTCGCACTGCTCGCTTGGAGCGCTTCGCATTGCTCCCTGTTTCTTTCTGACAAATCCTCGCTTCATCTGCCGCGGGCAGCGCTCGGATGTGTCACAGTTAACAGCCGCAGCACGCGACTGAACGCGGTGACAAATACGAACCCACCTATGAAGCACAAAAATCAGACCGCAAAAGCGATCTGATTTTTGTGTAACATTATGCCTAAAATCCAACCGCCCTGACCGCATCATCAGGAGGGGAAAGCCTAAACCTGTCATTCATTTGCCGCATGCTCCAAAGCTTCTTTTG
>ONON01000081.1 GCA_900319455.1 uncultured Eubacteriales bacterium | reverse complement strand
AGCCATCGCGGAGGAGCCTACCTGTTTTGACTCAAACGGTTCATCAAACTCTTTGAGGTGCGAGAGCAGGCGGGTGTCATTTGAGAATTTCGCGGCGCTCTGTGCTATTCCGCTGAGAACCGAAAGAACATCAAAATCGTTTTTGCGCGTGTAGGTCTGACCCGAGACCGGGAACACGGCGTTAAATCCCATTTTTTGCGCAATAAGCATTTCAAGCTTTTTAACCTTTTCATAGTCGCCGTCAAACAGAGCCAAAAAGCTTGCTCCCGTGCCGGTTGTGCCCTTGCAGCCGAGCAGTTTTAAATTGCCGAGCCTGAATTCCACGCTCTCAAGGTCAAGCATTAAATCCTGAAGCCAGAGAGTGGCGCGCTTGCCGAAGGTTGTGGGCTGAGCCGCCTGAAAATGCGTGAAGGCAAGGCAGGGTGTATCTTTGTGCTTTTCGGCAAAATCGGCAACAGCCTTTATGCAGTTAACAAGTTTTTTTCGTATGAGTTCGAGCGCCGCCCTCATCTGAATAATGTCGGTGTTGTCACCCACATAGCAGGAAGTGGCGCCCAGGTGGATAATCGGCATGGCCTTGGGGCAAATATCGCCGTAGGCGTGAATGTGAGCCATTACATCGTGGCGCAGTTCACTCTCATATTTTTTTGCCGCGTCATAATCTATGTCGTAAATATGAGCTTTGAGTTCGTCAATCTGTTCATCGGTAATATCAAGGCCGAGTTCCTTCTCACTCTCGGCAAGGGCAATCCACAGCTTGCGCCAGGTGGAAAACTTGGTGTCATCGGAAAAAATCTTTTTCATCTCTTCGCTTGAATAGCGAGAGCAAAGAGGGCTTTGATAAATGTCGTGTGCCATATTCCCGCTCCTTATTGAAATTGTGAAATCATTATATCATCCGAAGCGGAAAAAATAAAGGATTTTTATTGTAAAATCTTTTTATATTATCAGGGGCGCGTTTGTTTATAATGCTTAATGAAAAATGAAGCCCCGCCGCGCAGCGGAGCTTCACCGTTTGCCGAATGTTTATTTTTTGAAAATCGAAGTTATAAGATTGAAAAGCTGTGTGAAGAAAAGCTTGAACCTGTCAAAGAAAGAGAGATTTATCACCAGCCCGTCATCGGGCTCCAGAACCATAAGCGGAGCGTTGAAATGAAGGAATCTCGGGTACTCCGGGAAGGTGTCAACGGTTGCCTGGCCGTCATAAAACGCGAGGGTGTTCACAAAGTCATATATCGCGTCATACTGCTGTGTGTGCGAGGCGTTGCGTATGAACCAGGTCTGTTCGGGGAACAGGCAGGTTGAGGCGTCAACCTGACCGTTGGGTGAAACAAGCTCATCCTCTTCATTGAAAATGTGAAAAATGTTGTAATCCGAGCAGGTCGCGCCGAATGATGAAGCTTCGGTGTCAAGCACGCCGTCGGTCATGGTGGCCCAGGCGGATGAGAGCGGAATGGAGGAGTAGCCGTAGCGGGCGATAACATAAAGATTGCAGTTCTCGTTTATATCGTTTAATATTTCTTCACGCCTTGAGCGCACGCTTTCGTTGTAGTGCTCTATTTTTTCTTTTATTCCGGAATAGTCAGCGCCTGTTCGGGCAAGAACATCATTGAAAATATAATTGTAGCCTTCCTCAAAATCCTCATCGGGAATCATTGACCATATAGCGGGCCACAAACCGAACAGGGGAACTATTGTGCTTTCATAAAGCTTGTCGGAGGTTTCAAGCATAAGCTTGTTGACAAAGTTTGAAATAAAATCAACAAGCCCGGCTTTTTTAAGCATATCTATAACAACATCAATCAGCTCGTTATACTGATTGTTTGAAAACGCGCCGAGAAGGTAGGCGACAAGCGCTTCCGCGCCCATTCCGCTGAAATCAGTGTCTCCGCCCACAAAAAGGTTGCCCTTTATGATTTCGGTGGTGAAGCCCGCACCGTAAACGGCTGTTGAGTTGTAGCACACGCTTTTTACCGCATCGCAGCCGAACTGCTCAAAATAGCAGGTTGTAACAATGCCCGCGTAGCTGTGGCAGTCAAGCACAACCTGTTCGCAGCCGGAGTTTTCAATAATATAGTTGATAAAATCGTTGAGTTTTGCCGCCGCTTCAAACGGATCTATCCGCCAGTCAAACACAAAATTGTACTCGCCGTCTTTTTTGACCTCCTCCGGTTCGGGATAAACCATAAGAGGGCCGCTGCCGTTTGTCACCTCGCCGTTTTCATCAAGAAAAAGGCCGTCAAACACCTTGTTCGCCTCCGCAGCGAAAACATCGGCGAATTTGTCCCAGTCACGGTCTATGCTGAGTTTTGCGAGGGGACCGATAATGTTTTTGACAAGGTCAAGAATTTTATCTGTTGTCGGGGGCCAGAGCTGCTCGCTTGTGTCGTCATTTTCAACTGCGTAGATTTTCGCGTTCATAAATCCGCGCATATCAATCACAGGGCAGATTTCCGATTGCGCCGAAGCGAAACCGCTTAAAACGGGAACCGCCGCGAGAATAACTGCCAGAACCGCAGCAATTATGCTT
>ONON01000161.1 GCA_900319455.1 uncultured Eubacteriales bacterium | reverse complement strand
CCCATTTTACGCCTTTTTTTTTTTTTTTTATTTCTTTACCTTCAATGCTCCAAGAAATTGATTTTATATCACCGTCGATTGATGCCGCGGAGAGTGTTACAATGTTTTCATCTTCACTTTGAGCGGAAAAATGTTTGCCGATTAAAACATAACCGGCAATAACAACCGCAAGGCATAATAAAAGAATAAACAATAATCTGATTGATTTTTTCATCAGCGTTTTTTCCTTAAAATTACAACAGTTATTCCCGCAATAATAATCAGTGCAGGCACTATGCCAACCATTAAGGTTTTAAGGACTGTCGCGGTGCTGCTGTTTATTGTAAGAACATCATAACTTACCGATTTCGAAGGGATACTTACGGAATCTTTTGTGTCGCAAAGCCAGCCGAATGACTTGATGAATAATATTGAATTAGCGCCGGAAACCGATTGGTTGGCGGTTTGCTCCATAAATTTTGCGTTTGAGAAATAAACGATTTTGCCTTCCTTATATGTAACTGCAGCGCCGAGTTTAAATGTGCCGTCAACCTCAATATCGCCGTCTTCTTTTGCAGAAGACTGTTTTTCTTCAATATTTACGGATGAATATGCCTTTTCACTTGTTGAAATAAGTGAATCGGTTTTAACACCTTCCGGCAGATTTTCCGCAATTGTAAATCCCTGAGATTGCGGGAACATTACATAATAATTTGTCAGATCATTTGTTATTTCATGGTTGTCTGTGTGAGGCAGAAGCATATAATTTATGCTTACACCGTTATAGGCGTAGCAATAACTTGTGTCAAGTTCAACAAGAATTCCTTTAACAAGTTCAATTCCGTAACCTTTAAGGAATGAAACGAGATTAGGCATCTTTTCTATATCTACCTCATCAGATGCCATATATATTTTACCGCCCTTTTCAACATAATCGTTAAGGGCTTTGACATCTTCCTTTGAGAAGTCAATTTTCGGCGCTACAACGGCAACACAGTCGGTTCCGTCGGGTACACCGCCCTCAGCCGCGAGCTTTAATGAACCTATTTCATAGTTGGCGTTTGAAAGCGCTGAAACGAAGGTTGCGTCAAGATCCGCCTCACCGTGACCGGTCAAAAAGCTGATTACAGGCAGATTCTCGCTTGTAACATAATTGATTGCGTTGGTAATCATGTTCTCGGCGGCAAAAGCGGTGGGCTGATATTGGTATGTGGAATAATCAACTGAGTATTCGTAAAGGTCATTGCCGGGAATAACTTTTGATCTGTTGCCGCAAACAACAATTACACTGCCGCTTTCAACACTTTCATCTGTATATTTTGAGGTGAACTTAGGGCTGACAATAGGGTCAATTGTTTTGACTTTTATTTTTGCGCTTGAGGAATCATAACTGTTAAGCAAAGATTTCACGGATGAATCTTCATTTCCGCCTTCAACAATATAAAATATGCTTATATTATCATTAAGCGAATTAATCACTTCATGCGACAATTTGCCTATTGAGAATTTTTTTGCGGATGACAAATCAAATGTTGTATATTTCACGGGAAGTTTGGGAATAACAAGATTTACGGCAATAATAATAGCAAGCACAACGGCGGTTATAATCAGTGAAATACCGCCCGCTTTGGTTGAACGGGTTTTAAAAGCGTTTTTTAATCCGGTTTTTTTACTCATTACGCCCACCTCCTTCTTTCAAGAACCTGAACACTTAACACATAAAACAGAATAATAACGCTGAAATACAAAACGATTGTTGAAATATCCAGAGAGCCGTAAACAATGTTGTAATATTGCTCAAACAGTTCAATTCTGCTCAGTATTTTAGGCAGAATACCCTGTATGAGTTCGGCTTTGACAAAACGGATTATAATAAGCGCAATCATCAACGCAATTGCCGAAATGTCTGCAAGAACTGCATTTTTGGTAACAGCCCATATGATCAATCCCGTTAAAATGATTAAAATAATCAGAATAACAGTCGAAGCGAAAAGAGTTGTCGGAATATAATTTGTCAGGTTGTTAAGAAAGTAATTGAGCAAAAGAATAACAAATGAAACAATTGCCGCAATAATCTGATTTTCTGTCAGCAGTGAAATAAACATACAAACAGCCGTTAATGATGCCCCAAGTAAAAAGAAACCGAGCATTGATGCATAAACAAGTTTAAAATTAACATTTCCGAATCTTGAGAGAATAATCGGATAAAGCCCCGCGAAAAAGCACGGAATACCTAAAACAACAAGTGAAGCGAGATATTTTCCGCCGATTATCTGACTCATTTTAAGCGGCAGGGAGTAAAGCAGACGGTCGGTGCCTTGCTTTTTTTCTTCGGCAAACATTCTCATTGTCAGAATGGGAACAAAAAGCATAAGCACGAAAACCGTGTTGCCGTAAACAAATTCAAAAGCCGAATACTGATACGAAAGGCAGTATATCATTGTATAAATGCCCATCATTACAAGCATAACCGCAATAAGAATATAACCGGTAAAACCCGTGAAATATCCGCGCAGTTCCTTTTTAAACACGGCACCCATTATTCTTCACCCTCCTTACTTGAATCATCCTTAATTTCGCTTATTGTTTCTTTTTTTACTTCATTTGTAATATCAAAAGAATTATCTGCAACGCGGTCGGATAAAACGGTATTATCATTTGCCGCTCCGGTCAGCATGTGAAGGTTTTCGCTTGTGACCTCAAGAAAAATATCTTCAAGACTTGCTTTTGAAAGGTTCATTGAAATAGCGAGAACACCGTTATTCATAAATGTCTCGGCAAGTTTCTCGCGAATATCCTCGTCTGAGGTAATTACAAGCTTTGCGGTGCCGTCTGATGACGAATCGTCAATTTCAACCTCTTTGACCTCATCAAGACAAGCGACGGCGTTTGCGGCAGCATCCGGATCGCCTTTAATAACAACTTCGGTAATTGTTGAAGGATTAAATTTGTTAATAAGATTTTCAGCAGTGTCCGAGGCGACAATTTCACCATTTGAAATAATAATTATTTCATCACATACTTCACTGACTTCCGGCAGAATATGGCTGCTCAGAATAACAGTGTGGTTTTCACCGAGTTCTCTTATCAGGTTGCGTATTTCAACAATCTGTTTCGGGTCAAGTCCGACTGTAGGCTCATCAAGGATAACAACCTGAGGATTTCCGAGAATAGCCTGAGCTATTCCGACTCTTTGTTTATAACCTTTTGAAAGATTTTTAATCAGTTTGTTTGAAACATCACTGATGCCTGTTTTTTCCATAACAACGTTAATTGCCTCGGAAAGCTCTGTTTTCTTCATCCCTTTGGCTCTTCCGACAAACTTAAGAAACTCGAGCGGAGTCATATCAGGGTAAAGCGGCGGAATTTCGGGAAGGTATCCGATACATTTTTTTGCTTTTACGGGTTCTTCAAAAATATCCAGACCGTTAACAAGCACATCACCCGAAGTTGCGGCAAGGCACCCGGTAATAATATTCATGGTTGTTGATTTTCCGGCGCCGTTAGGGCCGAGAAAACCGTAAATTCTTCCGTCTTCAATTTTAAAACTGATTGAATTAACGGCAGTGTGGTCACCGTATTTTCGTGTTAAATTGCGAACCTCTATCAAAAGAATTCCTCCATTCATTTATATTCAATCAATTTATTAGTATAACATATAATTAAATAAAGTAAAGAAAACATATAATTAATAAATAATTAAAAAAATGTAAATTTTAAAATCCGCACTCGAAAGTACGGATTGAAGCTGTTATTTCTTTTTTTGCGCTTTTTCGAGCTGTTTCTTTTCATATATTTCTTTTAAATACATACTGTTAAATCTCTGAGCCAAGTCAAAACTGCCGTTAATGTGAATTTTAACAATGGTAACGCCGAGTGGCCAGTCTTTTTCGTCACATTCCTTTTTTTCAGAGAGACCGTATGTTTCATAGCCGCAGCACTGGTTATAAACAAGATAAATTCCTTTATATAATACGCAATAATCATTAACATGGTCATGACCGCTGAAAACAGCCTGAGTGCTTTCTTTTTCAAGAATTGCGTCAAACATACCGCTGTTAAACGGTGAACAGCCTACACTTTCATAAGCAGAACCGTAAATAATTTTATAATTATCGGTGAATTTCCAACCGTCTTTATCATTTCCCGTAATTGCTTCTGCATACTCGGGCAATGGAATGTGCATAAATACCATCGATTTAAAATCGCCGTATTCTTCTCTCAGTAAATCAATTCGGCTTTTATACCATTCAATCTGATCTTTTTTTATGAAATCGTAGCCTTGCAAATCCTCAGGCACACCGTGCTCTGCTCTGTATTTGTCAAGAATATCCCTTCCGGAGTCAAAAAGGAATAGTGTTTGCTGAAGGGTATCTTTACCGTTAAGAATGTTTATATAATGGTTGCCGTAGCCGAAAAGTTCTTCAGGACCGTTTTTTACAAGACAATGAGGATATGTTCTGACTCCTTCAAGCAACAGTCTTTTAAAAAAACCTTTATCTTCCCTTGCCTCGTGATTGCCGAAGCATATAGTCCAGAACACACCGATTTTTTCCATAAATTTCGCGAACTGAACAGCGTCAAACTGCTGAAACTTTGAAAGAATAATATCTCCTGTAAATATCACAAGGTCAGGTCTTGAGTTTGTTATATGATTTGCAAGCATCTGAAAAGCTTTTTTTCGCAGTTTCGGGTCATCGCCGAGATGAAGGTCGGTAGTTGCGAGTATTTTAAAATCATCTCTCACCATAACGCCGTATTTATTGAATTTGGCTATTGTTACGCTTTCGTTATCTTCGCTTACAACTTTAACATCGGTGTTAATATGCCCGGATTTAACTGACATATAAAACATTGACGCTGGGAACATTCCGAAAGTTATCTTATAAAAAACAGAACCGAGCGCAAGAAGGGTTTTATTAAGTAAAATACGCAATTTCATTAAAAAAGATTTCATAATTACCTCGCGAAAGATTTATTTAAAAGTGTCATAGCGAGTGAACCGACATCTTTACATATATGCGGAGCCGCTTTCACAACTTCGGCTTTTCCGCTTTCAACAGCCCAGCCGTCAAATGCTTTTATCATTTCAATATCGTTAAAGTCATCACCAACAACTGCCGCGTCGTCTTTCAAAAGGGAGAAATGTTCAAGAACAGCTCTTATGCCCTCCGTTTTTCCGCTGCCTGCAATGCCGATGTTTATGTGCCTGCCGTTTACAAAAACAGCGAGTCTGTCACCGAACATAGATTCTAAATCGTTTTTGACATTCAGCGCCCTTTCGACATTGCCGAAAGTAGCATAAAACTGATGTTGCGGATTTCCGTCTGAAACTGAATACTGTTCAATATCTTTATATTCAGAAAGAACTCTTTCAATTTGTAAAAACAAATCGGCGGGAATGAATTTTTCATAAAAAACATTATTGTTTCCGTCTGCGGCAAGAGAACCGTTGTAAAGAACAAGAAAATCTGTGGGAATATTCTCTTCTTTAACCTTTTCAAAAAAATCGCTGCCTCTGCCTGTTACTATGCCGAAATATCTTCCGTCGGCACGCCATAACTCTATTGCCTTTCTTACTTCGTTTGAAACATTGCCGTTAATAAAAAGAGTGCCGTCAAAATCAGTTGCGATAAGTTTCTTAACCATTCTTTTTATCCTCTTTAATCAGTTTACGAAGCGCGCATATTGCGGTTTTCACGGCTTTTGTTGT
>ONON01000187.1 GCA_900319455.1 uncultured Eubacteriales bacterium | reverse complement strand
GAGGATATGACAGTCAATTATGAAAGCTTCGCGAAAATTATAGAACACCAGATAGCAAACGGCACAGACGCGATTGTTGTTTGCGGAACTACAGGGGAATCCGCCACTCTCAACCACGAGGAGCATATTGACGTTATAAAATACTGTGTTGATGTTGTAAATCACAGAATACCCGTTATAGCGGGCACCGGCAGCAATGACACCGACTATGCCGTAAGGCTTTCAAACGACGCCGAAAAATGCGGCGTTGACGCTCTTCTTATGGTTACGCCTTATTATAACAAAACATCACAGAGAGGTCTTGTGGCTCATTACAACTTTGTTGCGGACAGAGTCAGCTCCCCTATTATTCTTTACAATGTGCCCTCAAGAACGGGTGTAAACATTCTGCCCGAAACATACGCTCAGTTAGCGCAGCATGAAAGAATTGTTGCGGTTAAAGAGGCGAACGGCAATGTTTCCGCCATAGTTAAAACCGCGGCTCTCTGCGGCGATAATCTGACAATCTACTCCGGCGATGACGACCAGGCGACTGCCATTATGTCTCTCGGCGGCAAAGGCGTTATCTCGGTGCTCTCAAATGTTGCGCCTAAAGCGGCTCATGACATAGCTCAGAAATTCCTTGACGGCGACAGCGCGGAAAGCCTCCGCCTGCAGATTGAATGGCTTGACCTTTGCAACGCTCTGTTCAGCGATGTTAACCCGATACCGGTCAAAGAAGCGATGAATATGATGGGCTTTAACGCAGGCCCCTGCCGTCTTCCCCTTTATGAAATGGATAAAGCCTCAAAAGAAAAGCTTTATTCGGTTCTTAAAAAGCATAACCTTGTTTAATCAACAAAAACAATAAGCGGATTTCAGGGAAGGAGAAATCAGTATGACAGGAATTTTACTAAGCGGCGCTTTCGGAAAAATGGGCAAAGCGGTTTGTGCCAAGGTTGAAGAAAGCAAAGATTTTCAGATAATTGCCGGAATTGATGTTTTTGATGGCAAAAGCGACGATTTCCCGATATATAAATCTTTTGACGCCGTACCTGAGAGTGTAACAAACAGAATTGATGTTGTAATTGATTTTTCAAACCCTTCCGCGTTTTCGGGGCTTCTTGATTATATTGTGAAAAACAAAAAGCCCGCCGTAATTGCAACAACAGGTCTGAGTGAAGAACAGATTGTCAAAATGAAATCCGCCGCTTATGAGGTGCCGATTTTCTTCAGCGCAAATATGTCGCTCGGTGTAAATCTTATTTGCGAGCTTGCAAAAAAAGCCGCGAAAGCTCTCGGCGATGATTTTGACATTGAGATTCTCGAAATGCACCACAACCAGAAAATTGACGCTCCGAGCGGAACAGCGCTTATGATCGCTGACTGCATTTCGTCAGAACTTGACGAGCAGCCGGATTATGTTTATGACAGAGCGTCAAAACGCGAAAAACGCTCCAAAAACGAAATCGGAATTCAATCTGTGCGGGCAGGCAATATTGTTGGCGAGCATCAGGTGATTTTTGCGGGAACGGATGAAGTGATTACGCTTTCTCATTCGGCAAGAAGCAAAACTCTTTTCGCTTCCGGAGCTTTAAGCGCGGCAAAAATGATTGCCGGAAAAGAAAACGGGCTTTATTCAATGAAAGAGCTTATTGACGGCTGAAGGGAGACCGATATGAAAATAATTGACAGCATTACGGTAAGTGATGATGTAACGCTCATCAGTATAAGCAACTCCTCCGCTGATATTGAACACATAGCGAAAGTTTTTAATATGTTCTCCGACGCCGGAATAAATGTTGATATGATTTCACAGCTTCCGCCGAGCGGGACAAACTCCGGATTTTCATTCACTGTAAGTGACGACGATTTTATTTCGGTTCTTGACATCTGCGCGGAACTTCGCAAACAAAACGGAGACATTAAAATCAGCGTCAGTAACGGCAACAGTAAAATTTCGGTTTCAGGCGAGGCAATGCGCGATTTAAGCGGTGTGGCGGCAAAAATATTCACGGCTGCCGCAAATGTAAAGGCTGATGTAAGAATGATTACAACTTCCGAAACAGATGTTTCTCTTCTTGTTGTCAGCACTGACTCCGAAGAGGTTGTGAAAGCAATAGAAAATGCTTTTTCATAATTCAGGCACTTAAACAACGAGTCACATCAACATACATTCTTGTATGCGATGTGACTTTTTAAATGCGGGCAAGCGGCAATAATGGTTTTTATTGCGACCCTGTTTGAATTAAAATGTTTTAATATGTTATAATACTCTGTAATAACAGAAAAGGGAATCGGTTGTATGAAATCAAACGACAATATAGCTTACGCGTCAGGCATAGTTCCCAGCGAAAGGCAGCTTGCCTGGCAGGAACTTGAATTTTACGCCTTTATTCATTTTGGAATGAACACATTTACAAACTCGGAGTGGGGAACCGGAAATGAGGACCCGGAGCTCTTCAACCCCACAGCCCTTGACGCGCGGCAGTGGGCTAAGCTTATTAAGCTGACCGGTATGAGAGCAATGATTCTGACCTGCAAGCACCACGACGGTTTTTGTCTTTGGCCCTCGGCTTATACGGACCACAGCGTAAAATACAGCCCCTGGAAAGACGGCAAAGGCGATGTTGTTAAGGAATGCGCCGATGCCTGCCGTGAATACGGGCTTAAATTCGGCGTTTATCTCTCACCTTGGGACAGACATGACCCGCGATACGGAGACGGAGAAGCATACAACAGGTTTTATAAAAACCAGCTCACCGAGCTTCTGACAAATTACGGCGACATTTTCTGCGTGTGGCTTGACGGCGCCTGCGGTGAAGGCAAAAACGGCAAAAAGCAGGAATATGACTGGGAAGGCTACTACAGCCTTATCCGTAAGCTTCAGCCGGACGCCTGCATTTCTGTTACCGGCCCGGATGTCAGATGGGTGGGAAATGAAGCGGGAATATGCCGCTCAAGCGAGTGGAGCGTTGTGCCGTACTGGCACAGTCTGCACGCGGTAACACAAGCGAAATCACAGCAGGATGTTACAAAACCGCCCCGCAGGTTTTCACCGCAGGATGTTGACCTCGGAAGCAGAAAAGCCATAAAGGGATGCAACAATCTTATATGGTACCCCGCCGAGGTGAACACTTCACTGAGAAAAGGCTGGTTTTATCACGAGAGCGAAGATTACTCTTTAAAATCACTTTCAAAACTTACCGAAATATATTATAATTCCGTCGGAGCCAACGGTTCATTTCTGCTGAACCTTTCGCCGAACAAAGAGGGAAAAATCTGTGAGCGTGATGTTGAGGCGATGCTCTCACTCGGTGCTCAGCTTGAAATAGACTTTAACGAAAACCTTGCCGAAGGTTCTGTTATTACAGACAACCGGCACCTTGACGACGCCCACCGCGGCCAGATGGCGCTGTCTTATGACCCTGAGGAATACTGGCATTCCGGCAGCAACCCCGATGGCTCCGAATTAATACTGGACCTCGGGGACGATTATGATATTGACAAGATTGTGCTTGCCGAGCATATACGCACAGGCCAGCAGATTGAGAAATTCTCTGTTTACATTATGCTTGAAGGCAAATGGAAAAAGGTAAGTGACGGAACGGTTATCGGTCACAAACGAATCTGCCGCTTTAAAGAACAAAGAATTCAATTTATCAAAGTTGTAATTGAACAGGCTCGCTGCTTCGCGACAATTTCAAAATTTGAGGCTTATTGATTATTCCCAGGTTTTCCAGACATCCGGGCAGTAGCCTACGGTTGCCTGCCTGCCGTTTCTGACAATAGGTGTTTTAAAAAGCTCACCGTTTTCAAGCAGTTTTGCTTCAGCGGCTTCTTTTGTAATATACTTCATATATTCTCTCTCGTAAGCCTTTGATTTTTCGTTTACAAGAGCTTCCATTGAGCCGACAGCCGCCTTTACGCTGTTGTATTCGCCTTTGCTCAGGCTCTTTTGACTTAAATCAATATACTGAAACTTAATTGAGCGCTCTTTAAACCATCTTTGAGCTTTTTTTGTATCAAAACATTTTGATAACCCGAAAATCTGTATATTCATATTGACCTCCGATAATTTTCTGAGTATGATAAAAATAATAAGGTATAATAAACGAGGAGTGGTTTTTTGACTGAAATCATTAAAACAGATAACGCGAAAGAGTTTGATGAATTTGTCAGCGCTTCACCCAAGGGGCACATGATGCAGTCAAGCGCCTGGGGTAAAGTTAAAAACAACTGGGAATGGCGTGGCATTATCTGCCGTGACGACAGCGGCCGCATAAAAGGCGTGTGCGCTGTTCTTTTGAGAAAAATGCCGATGATTCCGTGGAGTATGATGTATTCGCCGAGAGGCCCCGTTTGTGACCTCAATGACGCGGACACCGTCAAAGAGCTTATGCTTGCCGCGAAAGAATACGGCGAAAAAAACAGAGCCTACGCGCTGACCGTTGACACAGACGCGTTGATTACCGACACGGATTATATCAACCTGCTCAAAAGCATCGGTTTTAAATTCAAAGATAATAATGTTGAGTACAACACCATTCAGTCACGCTATATTTTCCGTATGGATTTGAGAGGAAAAACGGAAGATGAAGCGATGATGATGATAAACAGCAAAGCTCGCAACTGTGTTCGCAAAGCAATCAAAGAAGGTGTTGAGATTGTTGAAAAAGGTCCGGAAGCTATTGATGAGTTTCACAGAATAATGCTTATCACGGGTGAAAGAGACAAATTCGCAACAAGAGGCCCCGAATATTTCAAACGGGTTATGGACGCTTTCGGGGACAACGCGAGAATGTGCTTTGCTTATTATAACGGCGAGGCAATCGGCTGCACTCTTCACATCCACTACGGCAACAAGGTCTGGTGGCTATACGGCGCGAGCTCAAACGAGCACAGAGAACTTCAGCCCAACTATCTGCTGCAGTGGGAGGCAATCAAGTGGACTATTTCAAGAGGGGCCGACTGGTATGACTTAAGAGGCGGCTACCCTGATGAAAACAATCCTCTTCATGGCATTTTCAAGTTCAAAAAGAAATTCTGCAAAGAATACATGGAGTTTATGGGAGAGGCAGACCTGATTATCAGCAAAACAGGATTTGAGGCTGTTAACGCCGCTCAGAAGCTCCGCAAAAAAACAAAGGGCATCAGAGCAAAAATAATAAACAGATAAAGGAGAAAAACAATGGCATACTGTAACAACTGCGGCAATTTCATTCCGGAAGGAGCAAAGTTCTGTGAAAACTGCGGAGCGGCGGTTGAAGCTCAAGCGGATAATTACGGCAACGCGCAAACAAACTCATACTCCCAGCAGGGTTCATATTATCAACAGCCCGACCCTCAGCAAGGCAGCTATTATCAGCCGCCTTATCAGCAAAGCGTTGTTCGCCCCAAACCGTCGGTTTCATTCGGCGAAGCCATTTCAATGTTTTTCAAACGCTATGCGGATTTCAGCGGCCGTTCCGTAAAAAGCGAATACTGGTATGTTTTTTTATTCAATCTAATTGTCAGTCTTGTTCTTGGCTTTCTTGCCGGCTACAAAAGCAATTTTTTTTCTGTTTTAGCTTCATTATATTCTTTGGCAACAATTATTCCTTTTTTTGCTCTCTCATTTAGAAGGTTACATGATAGTGGAAGAAACGGTTTTCATTTATTATTATCTCTTATTCCTATAGCAGGTATTATTATTCTTATTGTATTGTTTGCTCAGGACAGTGTAGGTGACAATGAATACGGCCCTGCCCCCGCCCCCGAATATGTCGCTCCGGGCAATAACTATTAATGTTACTGAATAAGCAATTAAGGCATTCCTTTCGGAGTGCCTTTTTGTTTTAAGATATTAATTCAAGATCCGCGTAAACCGCG
>ONON01000087.1 GCA_900319455.1 uncultured Eubacteriales bacterium | reverse complement strand
CTCCTGTCGCTTTTTCGGTATTATAACATAAACGGAGCGTTGTGCGCAATATTTATATTTGAAACTGAAAAGAAAAAGAAATTCAAGCAAAAGAGCCGCTTACCTGAGCGGCTCAAAGTGTTTAATTGATTGGATTTGCGGCAATTTACGGCTGTCCGGTTGAGAGAACCGGCCCGGTCCGGGGGAGAAAGTGTCATAATCGCCCCGGTCATTATTGCTTGCTATGCCGGTAAGGAGTTCTTCATAAATTCTTTTCTGTTCTTCTTTTTAAGGCACATCTGCAACAGGAGTGACCATATAAGAATTAAGCGCCGTGAAAAGAGCGATTAATGTTGTTATGAATTTAAACATTTATAATTTCTCCTTTATCTGATTACAGCAAATCGTAAAAAATAATCATTAAAAATCAAAAGTAAACAGTTTTCTCAGATAATCAATAATGTTCCGGAAAAACGCTTTTATTTCCGCAATGATTTTGCCTAAAGCATTTGAATATTCGGTCTGCGGTTCGATTATTGTAAGGTTTTCACTGTCAAAATCTATTTCCGCCTCGGCGGGAGGGAAGTTGCACATAGTTGTATCGGGCAGTGTAGCGGTCACCGTCATTGTGTTGCCTTCAGTTGAAATATCAAGCTTTTTGCAGCCGTTCAATGACAAAACGCCTTGGTAATCATCAACAACAGGTTTGCCTTCCGGGTCATAATAAACTCCGATTGGACCGTAGAAATTGTCGGTACCATCGGGATAATATTCATCGGTAAAAACATTATTAATGTAATAATGGTAAAGTAAATAGAAATGGATATCCTGTGTTGACGAATAATGCGGATTTGAACCGTAGTCAAAAACTAAGAACTTTATTTGATTAGCATTTTTATCCCCGGTTTTGCTGTCGGAAAAAACAACATCAAAAATCTCGGTCGGCTCCTCGTTACCTTTACTTGCGCAAAACAGTTTGTCGCCGTTAATATATGAACTTTTTATAACAATTTTTATATCGTTGCCTTTTGCGAAAACGGTATAGGTTGTGTTGCCGAGATCACGGCAGGAATAACTGACGGTTGTCCATTCATCCTGCGCAGAAGCATTGACGGCGCAGAGAGAAACAGCCGACCCGAAAAGCATAACAAAGCATAAAAATACCGAAATAACTTTTTTGGTAATAATCATTTTTTATTCCTCCTTGTTATCGAATATTCTGTGTGTTTGCATATATTCCGCCGTCTGTTTGCGTTTCTTGGAATCATATCAAACACAACCTTTCAAATCACTTTAATATATTTTACCAAATAAGAATAAAGATGTCAACGGAAGAGCGGTCTCCGGCGAAAATGCGATATTTGACAACATAAAGAAAAAGTAATAAAATAAACAAAAATCGGCAAAGGAGGAATTGAAAGTGGAAACCGGATTCGGCGAAATTTTAAGCAGTTTTTTCAATATGGGCGAAATGGGCGTTGCCATAGCGCAGATTATCACCGCAATAAATCCCGCAAGCTGGTGGGCGTCGGGCATACTTAACCTCATAAGACTGCTTCTTTCAATAATCAACACAGTTCCGCAGTAATCAAACGGTAAAACAGGCTGCCGCAAAGCGCTTTACAGCGTAAGCGGCGGCTTTTTCTTTTTAAACGGCGCGGCAAAAAAGAGGGGACCGCCGTAAGGCAGCCCCGGAAAGAAAGGTAAGTTATAATGAAAAGGAATGATTGCTTTAATTACGCTACGCGGTGAAAAGCCTCTCTGCCCGAAACAACGGTAACCGAGACGGTATCTTCCGGAAGGTCGGCGGGGGCTCTTGATTGAATGCTGCGCTGCGCGCGGAGTTTTTCATACTGTTTGCGGCGGCGGTGATTGCGGATGTGAATGCGGATTGCCCTGAAAAGCTTTGCCTCAAAGTCAATAAGCTTCTTTTCGTTTATAAGCCCGGCAATTACAAGTATGACTGCTGCGAATTCAAACAGCGAACGGATGATAAGTGAGAGTGTCATTGTTTGTTCCTCCTCTTCGTTTTTCTGTTTCCACATTGAACATTTGTTCTTTACAGCTGTAATTATAACACCCGAACAATTGTTTGTCAATACAAATGTTCGATTATTTTAAAATTTTTTGTTTTTCTAAGTTATTTAAATTATACCACAATATATAGTTGATGTCAATAGAATTGAACACAATTTATGGTATAGAGTCTAAGAAGGGAAATGCTTTATTGAAAAACAGCATTAGATTTTTTAGGGAAACAATTAAAATATTGACAGTGTTTTTAAATCGGAAAACAGGAGAAAGGCAAAAGAAAAACGGCGGAGAAAACAACCCCGCCGTCAGGAATATTGTTTTGTGTTATTGCCGGGCTTCCGCCGCCGGTTGATTTGAATACTGTTTGTGAAAACGGCGGAAAGATTGTTAAATAAGATTTTTCTCCGCCCTGTATTCGCCTGCCCTGAGCGGCTGAATTGTTGAGCCGTGAAGCTCGCGGTCGGTGTTTTCACAAACAAAATGCCAGTCGGCGGGCATTACGATAAAACCGGTCGCGGCGTCGGGACACTCAACGCTGAGAACAACAGAGCCGCCGTCCTTTTTCCACTCGACCTTAACCGTGCCGCAGGGGGCGTTATAATGCGCTTTCGCGTAATCGAGAGCGTCAATAAAATCGGGGGCAATGTCAAAATCATTGCAGCCGTAAAGGCGCGGGTTCACTTTTATGCCCGCAACGCGCTGAATAAACCAGCTGACAATATCGCCGAAGAAATGGTGGTTGAGCGAGTTGGGCGTGTCGTTTTCCTCCTCGGGCCTGAAATCCTCGGGCAGGGCGGTCAGACCGCGCTTTATAAAATTGCCGTAGGAGGGGAAGTCCTCTCTTGTAATCATTTTGTAAGCAAGGTTGCCCTCACCTAAATCGGAAAGCACATGGAACAGCACCCTCAGGCCTATCATACCGCAGGCAAAACGGTCGCCCTTTTCGTGACAGAGTTCAACAAGCCTTCTGCCCGCTTCGGGAATTTCGCTTTTTTCAAACACTCCGTAATAAATGCAGATTGCCTGCGAGGTCTGGCAGCGTGAACGCACCGACATTGTTGAGAAATCAATGAGATTTTTGCGGATTGCCTCTTTGAACGAACAGGCGAGATTTTGCGCGAACTGCCGGTGAATCTCCATACCGAGAGCCTCAAAAAGTTTTGCGGATTTATTGCAGATATACATAGCTATTACGCTGTCGGTAACATAAAGCGGAGAATCGGGGTCGCCGGCGCCTTTATAAGGCTGAAGCCAGTCGCCCAGACCGATTGCGAGCAGACCGTCCGTTCTTCTTTTTTGTGAAATGTATGAAAGATAGCGCAGCATACTGTCGGCGCAATCCTTCGCGGGTTCAAGGTCGCCTCTCAGGCGGTACATCTGCCAGCAAAGCTCGGTCAGAACATTGTCCCAGGCGGGGCCGTTGCCCCAGTTAAAACCCCAGCCGCCTGTTGGAACTATGCCGGGCAGGGCGCCGTCAATGCGCTGAGCCTTGCGGATATTTCGAAGCCACTCTTTATAGCTCTTTTCGGGGGTGAGGGTCAGAACAACTCTCTCACACGAAACGGCGGCGTCTCCCGTCCAGCCGTTTTTCTCCCTGTGCGGGCAGTCTGTGGGAAAATAGTAAAAATTCGCGAGGTCGCTCACTCTGCTCATATCGCGAAGCGTGTTCATAACGGGGTCGCTGCACTTGAAGCAGGCTCTTTCTTTGAGGTCTGAATTTGCTCTGAGCATAACAAGGGTTTCGCTGTTTACCTGCTCTTTGTCAAGCCCGAAAACAACGGCGTAACGGTAACCGAAATAAGTGAACGGCGGTTCAAAGGTTTCGCCTTTTTCACCTTTGCAGATATAGAAAGCCGTCTGACCGTAGCCGTCGGGATAAAAGGAACCCGTGTTGATGTATGACGGCTCGCCTTTTTCTGTTGCGAACTCGCACAGCTGAATAAAGATTTTCTGACCCTTTCTGCCGTCGATTTTAAGGCGGAATATGCCTGCCGTGTTTGTGCCGAAATCAAAAACATATCCCTTTTCACCGCGCTCGCGGTAATCAAATTTGTATTGCGTGTCAAGCTGCATTCTGCCGTCGTTGTGGAAAGCGCGCGAAAGGCAGCCTTCTTTGATTTCAACCGCTTTTATCTCTTGGGTAACAACTACGGGGTCAGCCTCGCACAGCCTGTATTCGCCCCTCGGTCTGTCGGCGGGTTTAACATTCGCCCAGCCGCTGTCATCGTAATCATTTGCAAGCCAGCCGTCGCTTTCGAGGTTTGCGTCATAAAAACAGCCGCTTCTCAGGTCGTCAAAAATAACGGCGGAGGGCTTGCGCTTAAAGGATTCATCAGCTTCAATTACGGTTTTCTCTCCGCTTTTATCCGTGAGAACAAGCGCGAAAGCGAAGCAGGGAGCGTTGCGGAAGCGGGCAATGTCAAACTCCCATATTCTGCCGCCCATGGAGTTCTGCATACCGTTGCCGAGAATAATGCCCACGGTGTTTTTGCCCTCGGCAAGCAAATCCGAAACATCATATTTATCAAAATAAACAATGTCGTCCGGGTTTGAGATATAAGGAGCGAGAAGCCCTTTGGTGATTTTTTCACCGTTTAAGAACAAATCATAAAAACCGAGGCCGCTTATGATTATTTCGGCGGTTTCAAATTTGCCCGCCTCAAAGGTTTTGCGGATAAGCGGGGCGTTGATGTGTTTTTCGTAGGTGGAATATTCATCGGATGCTTTGAAGAATGTTTGCGGAAAATACATAACAAAACTCCTTTTCTGTATTGTTTTGCGGTGAACTTACAGCTTGATTATAGCATAATCACAGATATAATCAACAGAATTTCGGCAACTTGTTTAATTGACAGCGGCCTGTTTCGGGAATATATTATTATTGTATGGATTATTTTTAAAAGGAGTTTTTGCGATGAAAAAAGTCACATCAGCTTTACTTGTTCTTTTAATGCTTGTGTCGGTTGTTCCCCTCGGAGCGGGAGCGGCGGACGGCGCGCAGATTAAAAATGTTATTTTTATGATAGGCGACGGTATGGGCACAAACCACCTTGAGTGGGCAAAGGCGGAAACGGGCGAAAAGCTCGCGATGGATGAAATGCCGGTAAAAGGCTTCCGCGTTACCGATTCGCTCACGGGTCTTACGGATTCCGCGGCGGGCGGCACGGCGCTTGCCTGCGGCCTTCTCGCTTTCAACAGCAATGTCGGCACAATGTCGGTGTCTCTCGACGGCCACGCCTTTGTTGTGCTCAACTATGTAAACCTCTGCGAAGCCTCGCAGAAGGCGGGCAAAAAAACAGGCGTTGTAACCTCCGATTCCAACACGGGAGCTACCCCCGCAGCCTTCAGCGCGCACGCGGCAAGGCGCTCTTATGCCGAAACAATCTCCGCGCAGCAGCTTGAATGCGGGCTTGACCTGCTCTGGACGAGGGCGGACGGAATAATCACCGAAAGCACGGCTGTAAAGGCAGGCTGGACTTATATTGACAGTTTGGGCGAACTCCGTGACCTGCCCGAAAACTCCAAATCTCTCGCTCAGTTTACGGGCAAAATGGAATATGACGACGGCGACGAAAACGGCGCGCCGCTGAGCGAACTGACATCGCTTGCAATCGATCAGCTTGACGATGACGAAGACGGCTTCTTCCTTATGGTTGAAGGCGCTCATATTGACAAATACAGCCATTCCAACGAAAAAGACGGTATGGTGAAGAGCCTTATTGAGTTTGACAAAGCAGTTGCCAACGCCGTTGATTTCGCCGAAAAAGACGGCAACACAATGGTTATTGTAACCGCCGACCATGAAACGGGCGGAATTGTTTATGACGCGGACGCGAAAGAATGGAAGTTTACGGTCGGTGACCATACGCCCGCCGATGTTCCGCTGAGAGTTTACGGCGACAGCGGAATGTTAAAAGACGGCGAAACAATCAAAAATGTTGCGGTTGCGAGATATGTCGCAAAAGCAACGGGGCTTGAAGGCATACCTTCATTTTCATTGAACAGAAATGTTTTAATTGATTTTTTCAAAGCTCTCGGCGACCTGATAGCGGACAAAGCGGGCGGTTTGTTTAACTGAAAAACTGCCGAATAACATTTGTTACTCCGCTTTTTAACCGGAACACACATAAAAAAACGGGGCAGTCTTCAATGTGAGACAGCCCCGTAATTGTTAATCGGATTTTTTCTTTTTGAGAAGCAGGGCAACTGACGCCGCCATCAGTAAAACACCCGCGCCTATAATAATATAAACACCGGCTCCGCCCGTTTCGGGAAGAAGCTGCGCGGATTCATTGGGAACATAAAGAATTTCCGCAGGCCTGTCAGCCAGATTCTGAACCACCGTGACGGTCAGCATATCCGCGCTTTTATGGTAGCCGCGCGGAGCTTTCGTTTCCTGAAGATAATAAATTCCGCAGGGCAGAGCGGGAGATTCGGCTCTGCCGTTTTCATCCGAGCGAAGAATAAGCTCTTCACCGTTTATAACAACCGGAACAGCGCGGTAGCTTAAACCGTTCCTGTGCAATGTTACCGTTTCGGTGTCATCCGACTGGGCAGGGCGGTAAACCTTGAATTGAGCTCCTTCAAGCAAGTGCGAGGTATCGCCTTTTTTGTGCTTTACCAGTGAGAATGTGCCGCTGACATTGTCGGGAATTATAAGTTCCGGAGTGCCGCCGTCGGGTTCTGCCGGTGTGTTTTTGGGGTAAACCGAAGCAATATCGGTGTATTCACCCTGCGTGCCTTCCACAGGCATGGGAATAGTGATATAAAAAGGCTCTGCCGGCGCTTTGACCTTTTCGGGGTTTTCACGCTCGCAAACAAGATATTTGCCGTTTTCAAGCGCGAGAGCGGCATAGCCGGTGTCATCGGTTACAACGCTGCCTACCCTGTTGGCGTCGGTTGAATACATCGCGGTTTCTTCATCAGTCGGCTCGTCATTAATGGAGCCGTCGGCGCGATAAACATCAAATGTTACACCGGCAATGGGGGTGCCGTCTTCGTTTGAGGTTTTATAAATTCTCAGCCCTTTTTCAATGCTGTCGCTGAATGTGAAGGTCTGCTTCGCGCCTATTCTCACCGGGCCTTCGGTAATGCCGACAAGCGTTTGAGAGGCGTCTTTGCCGCCTTCTGGCTCATACAGGTAAACGCCCCTGGCAACATTCTGAATGCCCTTTGTCTCAACGGTGACCGTGTCGCCTTCTTTCGCCGTTACGCTCATCGGGTATCTGCTTTTTGAGTCCGCGCTGACAGTGAAAGAATCTGTTGTTATAAAGTTGCCCTCTCCGTCATTGTGCCCGCTTTTAACCTTGATTTCAATATTGTCATCCGCTTCAACATTACCGTTGAGCGTGACATATATGCCTACATCGTATGTGTCGGAACTGCCGGGCCTGAGCTGAGCTCTGGTTACCTGCACATCCGTAATAATCAACTGTTCTTCGTCGGCGTCTTTGCCGGGCAGACTGAAAAGGAAATAAACCAGATTATTGACTTTGTAAGATGATTCATCGCTGAAACACAAGCGTTTTGAAACAGTGCTCCACCAGTCCCACAGCTCGTTGTTGTAATTGTGGATAGGGGTCATAATACCGGGCACTTTTGACATATCGAGAGAGCCGCCGTAAAAAACGCTTTGATCGATTTTCTCTTTGCTCATATTGGAATAAGCCCATATAGCCATCTGAACCGCGCAGATAATATCGCTGCGGTTGAGGGAATCAACAAAATCCGGGTCAAGTCCGAGGTTTTTGAGGTTGCTTTTCATTTCATCAACGGTGATGAAAGGGTAGGCGTTCTCCACTATTGTGCGTATATGCTTTGCGGCGTTTGTGCTGTAATGGGCGCCGTCTTCGAGATTGACGAGTTTATAATGCGTTTTATCCACAGGGGTTACATCGAGGTCGCAGCAGTATGTCAGATTGTAATTGTTTGTGCCGTAGCTGTAAGGGCCGTCCGGAGCCCAGTCGGTTGTGGCAAGCTCCGCCGTGTTTGTAACAATGATTGTCGCGGGCATATCAAGCCCCGGCGAAAAATGGTTGCACATTTCATAAACAAGATTTTTCGGGAATATTACCTCATAACAGTATTCATCAAACCGTCGGGTTATTGTGCTGTGTTTGTTAAAAATATAAACGGTCGGAAGAGTGTCATCAAGCTTTGCAACAAGCTCGGCGGGCACCTGCGCCTTTTCGGTT
>ONON01000039.1 GCA_900319455.1 uncultured Eubacteriales bacterium | reverse complement strand
CCCCCGTTAATACTTATTTGTGAAAATACTTCTTTGAAAAAGCGGAGTTGTTTCGGTAACAACTCCGCCGCGTTTTGTAATTATTCGCCTTTCATTTCAAGAAGTTCAACCGTGCCGTCATAGGATGCCTGGCTGACCTTGATGGAGTCTGTAATTGCCGATTTGATGTCGTCTTCCGTTGCCGTGAGTTCCCTTGCGTATTTGGGATCGATAAAGAGGTTGATGTCCATAATATAGGGAAGAACCATCGGGTCAATTCCCGAGTCAATGCCCCTTGCCGCGTAATCCTTGACTATTTTGCCCATACCCATTTTCATAAACACGGGCGGAATGCTGAGAATTTTGCGGTTTTCGCCCATTCCTCTGGCGGCGTAAACGATTTTGAGGAACTGCTTCCATGTGAGGTTATACATACCTATCGGGAACGCCTCATAGCCGGGAACATCTCTCTCGGCCGCGCCCGCAATAACCTCGCCGACCTGACGGCAGGTAAGCATCGCGGTGCCCCCTTTGGGGTAAAGCGTGCAGGGGAGCTTGTCCATCATTTTGATCTGCTCAATCAGAATAACCCAAACGGGCTTTCTGCCGGGCTGTGTGCCGAATATGTAGGGAAGTTCAAGCACTTTAACGCTGAAATTCTCATCGCAGGCGTTTTCGCAGACCTTTTCCTGATCAAGTCTTGATTTTATATACTGGTTTTTGGTAACGAATTCGGGCCTGTTGGGATACTCTTTTGCGAGGAATGAGAAATAGGAGCCGAGTACAACGGCCTTTTTAACGCCCGCCTTTTTGCAAAGAGGGAATATTCTTTCAAGCGGAGCTATGTTGAACTTGTAATATGAATCATAGACGGGAGCCTTGAATTCAACTCTCTCGTCAACGCCCGCCGCGAAGATGAACGCGTCGCAGCCTTCAAGCATCTCAAGAACCTCATCATCGGTTTTCTCGTTGATGTTTGCCATTATAAGTTCCATTTCCTCGGGAATCGGCGCGCCCTGAGGAAGAGGAGGAAGGGCAACGGATTTGACCGAGTGGCCGCGTTTGATGAGCTGAATGGCCGCCTCACAGCCCAAAAGGCCTGTGCCGCCTATCATAAATACTTTCATTGAAAATACCCCCGAAAATCATATTTTTGACATATTTCAGTTTACAACCTATATGCCTATTAGTCAAGTATTTTATTCAAGTATTTTATTATAATTAATATATTATAAATAAGAGAATAAATAAAAGAAGCGTCAATACCCTTTTATGCCGGCTTTACGGCAGTTTTCGCGGTGCCCGACGTATGTGTTCGCGTAATAATAATTGCCGTCTTCATCTGTTACAAAGTAGTAATAATCGGTATCCGACGGGTAGAGAGCAGCCTCTATGGCGGCTGTGCCCGGGTTTGTTATGGCGCCCGCGGGCAGACCCCGGCGCTTGCTGACTATATTGTAATTGTAGGTAAGCTCCTCATACTCCTCTTCGGTAAAATACGGCTTTACATATCTTTCAAGGTAAACAATGGCGACATCGCACTGAATATAAGGGTAATCATAGCTGTCAAGCCTGTTGTGTATTACAGACGAAACATCGTTCATTTCAGCGGGGTTGCCCGCCTCCTCCTGAATAATTGAGGCTATTGTGATTATTTCATCCATTGTGTAACCGAGCGCCCGGGCTCTGTCATAATACTCCGGCTTCAGTTTCGCGTTAAGATTGTCGGTAAATCTTTTGAGAGCGGACTGCCCCGAAGAATTAAGGTAAAACTCATAAGTGTCCGGAAAAAGGTAGCCTTCAAGCAAAAAAGCCCGTTCATCGGCGTTTTCGATGTTTTCGGGAATAAGCGAAAGGTTTTCGGGATTTTTGACCGCCGAAAGAAAATCCCGCGCGGAACAAACTCCTTTTTCTTCAAGCAGTTCGGCAATCTGCGAAGCGGATGTACCCTCGGGGATTGTTACCGTAACCGTATTCACAACGCTTTCGCTCAACGCTTCTGTTGTTGTTTCGGGCTGACCGCTCTCTCCGCCGGAGCAGGCGGCCGTAAGCAGTAAAGCAAGGCTCAGTGAAAAGCAGCACAGTGTTTTTAAAAGCTTCATTTTTCTTCCTCTCATATTTTATTTTGATTATTGTAGCATAACAGCTGTTTAAAATCAACCGCACACGCCCTCGCAAAAAGCAAGGCGCAAACCCTTGATTTTTACTGTATGCTATGATAAAATAAATTAAATATTTACTGTAAAATAATACAGTTTCGGAGGAAGATTTATGGCTACCTGCCCGAATTGCGGATGCAAACTGAAATTTTATGAATGGAAGCCCGACTGCCCCAAATGCAATGTAAACCTTGTTTATTACGGCATGGAAGAAAAACTCCAGAATGACGCAGACAAGGCGGAGGCTGAACACGCGAGAATCCAGAAAAAGATTGACCGCCTTAAAGCCTCTTTTGTAGGCTCGCCCCTCACAATAGCAAGGCTTATTCTCTCTGTGCTTGCGCTCGGTCCTCTTTTTTTGACACTTTGCAAAATAAGCTACAGCGGCCCGTTCATTGAGCCAACGACAAAAAGCATAAACGCGATGGCGGTTTACAACTTTGTTTCATCGCTTAACTTTGACTCTCTGTTCACAATGTTCAATTCCGAACTGCTCGGCAAGGCCTTCATTTTCTTTCTGGTAAGCATCGCCTGTGTTCTGCTCTCGGCCGTGCTTATAATAGTGAGCATTGTTGCCCTCACCGCCGCCTGCGGCCCGAAAGGCAACATACGCAACATTACCATAAATGTTATTATGATTGTTCTTGCCGTTGTCAGCGCGTTTTCATTCACCCGTTTTTCAAGCGGCATTCACGCTGCCTTCCCCGAATTTTACAGCGGCTCGCTCGGAGCAGGCGCGTATGTTTATATCGCGGCTCTCGCGGTTGTTCTTGCCGTTAACATAATAATAGCCGTCAAGGGCATTGAGGTTAAATATAAGCAGACCTATGTTGGCGGCATTCCGTCGGAAGAATATTTCAGACTGGTTGAAGAGGGCACGGACAAAGCGACTTTGCGTGAAATGATGGCTGACGCCCTGCTCGAGCAGGAAATGGACGAACTTCGCAAAAAAGGCGTAATAACCGGTGAGGAAGAGGCCGAAGCGCTCGCGATGGCGGCGCACGAGCTTGAAAAGGAAGTTACCGGCAAAACCGATGATGACGCTCCGGAGGGCGAAGCTGCTTTTACCGAATAATGAAAAAAGAATTTTACACTTATGACAATATCAGGGCAAGCGTTGAAAACGGCGCTGCCCTGTTGTTTTTAACAGATTTCGGCATAAGCAAATACGGTAAAATCAGTTTTATAAACCTGTGCGACGAGGGTGATGAAATACATGCAGGCGCGCCTTTCGGCGACTGTGAGGCGGCGAAGGGCGTTTTTGACCTTATAAGCCCCGTTGACGGCAGAGTAATTGAAGTTAACGACGCCGTTCTTGCCGAACCGGACAGTTTGACGGCGAATGATTTTCTTATTAAAACAGCGCTGACCGCCGAAGCGGACAACGCTTTGAGTTATGATGAGTATGAGAGTTATATAAAAACCGCTCCGGCCCGGTTTCAGTCGCCGAGGGAGAGAAGCGTTGCCGACGGTTCTCTGATTACCGACTGTGCAAACAATAATACCGAAAATTGATTTTAACAATCCCGATAATGTATAAAAACTCCCGCTCGAGTGTATGAGCGGGAGTTAAACTTTTTAAAGCGCGGTGTTCGTGATTTCCTCAGCTTTCTGTTCATAGCAGGAGAAGCAGCCGTCAACAAGCTCTTTGTTCGGTTTCGGAGTGATGAGTGAGATTACAGGCACTATCACGAGGCCGCCGAGCATTGCTATGGAGCCTGAATACAGCGAGTTTTTGAACACGAAGCCGAGCAGAGCGCTGCTGGAAACATCAAGCCAACCGAGTGAGACGCAAAGCT
>ONON01000127.1 GCA_900319455.1 uncultured Eubacteriales bacterium | reverse complement strand
ACAAAAGCTCCCTCAACAACATCAAGGCAGACATCCGACGGCGCCGCGTCATCTCAGCCGGCAACCTCAAAAACCGCCGCGGGTAAAATCCCGAATTATGAATACGCCTATGCGGGCTTTGACCCGAGCTATGCCGTAATTGACAGCGCCAACTGGAACCTTTTGCTTGTAAACAGAGATTATATTCTGCCGGATGATTATGTTCCTCAGCTTGCGCCTTCGGTTGCAAATGACGCGTCAAGCTGCAAGCTTGATTACAGAGTAGCCCCTCACTATAACGAAATGTACCTTGCCGCGAAGGAGGACGGAATAATTTTAACTCCGGTTTCGGGCTACCGCTCGGTAAGCAGACAGCGCAACAATCTTAACAACAAAATAGCTTATTTTGAAAGCCTCGGTTACGATAAAGTTACCGCAACGCAAAAAGCGGCTGAAAGAATACTGCCCCCGGGCACAAGTGAACACAACGCCGGTATGGCGATGGATATTATCACCGCTGACTCTACCGCCGGTTTTCAATACACCAAAGAGTACAAATGGCTTGAGGAGCACGCGGCGGATTACGGTTTTATTCTGCGCTACCCCGAAAACAAACAGAGCATAACAAAAATCATTTATGAGCCCTGGCACTGGAGATATGTCGGCGTTGCCGCCGCGAAAGCGATGAAAGCGAGCGGCCAGTGCCTTGAGGAATACCTCGGCAAAGCGTAATATATTCAAGGAGGCGTTAATCCGCCTCTTTTTTATTTGCCCTCTCCGCCCTCGGTGATGTTTTCGCGTTTGAGCACAACCGCCACCGTTTTTAAAAGAATTTTTATATCGAAAAGCAGGCTTTGTTTTTCAACATACTCTTTATCATAAAGAGCCTTTGTCTCATCATCAAGAGCGTCTCTGCCGTTTATCTGCGCCCAGCCGGTAACCCCCGGGCGAACCTTATAAACCCCATAACGCTCGCGCAGGGCGTGAATCTCTTTTTCTTCCGGAATAAGCGGCCTCGGGCCGACAATGCTCATTGTGCCGTTAAGAACATTTACGAGCTGCAACAGCTCATCAACACTGGTTTTTCTTAAAACTCTGCCGCTTTTTGTAATCTGTTCATCCGACTCGCTCAGCTCGCCCGTAGCCGCGCTTCTTGTGCCCTTTTTCATCGTGCGGAATTTATAAATGGTGAACAGTTTTGAATTTCTGCCCACTCTTTTCTGCCTGAAAACAACAGGCAGGCCGTCGTCAATAAAAATGACAACGCAGGTTAACGCCAGAAGTGGCGAAAGAATTATAAGGCCGAAAAGGCTTATAATAATATCAAAAAACCGCTTCATTCGTTCTTACCGCTCCAAAAAATATAATCGGCAATAAGCACCGCTCTCGCGGGAGCCGCCTCGGCACCCTCGATTTTTACCGGAGGTGCGAAAAGGAAGTATCTTCCGGGGCTGACATCGCTTAAATCAAGGTTTTCGAGAATACATATCCCCTCACGCAAAAAAGCCCTGTGCGGCTCCGTCTCGTTGCCTTCACAGCCAACCGAAAGGGAGTCTGTTCCGATAAGCTTTATGCCGCACTGCGCCGTATATTCGGCGGCACTGTCCATAAAAAAAGCTCTGCCTCCGCCCTTTATAAGAAGCCTCTCGCAGCCTTGCGGCAAAAGCGTAACGGCATCCTCGCCCGTTATTATCCCCGGCGGCACCGCAACAACACAGCATTCGCCTATGAACGCGTCAAGCGGGCAGGCTTCAATTGACGCGCCGCCGTCAATAAAGTGAAGCGGTGCGTCGATATGTGTTGCGGTATGGCAGCACATTGAGATTTTGCTGAGGTTGTAACTGCAGTCATCGTCAATTTCTTCAAGCCTGGTAAGCTCCGGCAGAGGGTCGCCCGGATAAAGCTCAGCCTGCATAACATCACGCGAAATGTCAATAATTCTCATGCGTCACACCACTTAAATAAACAATCAGTCTTTATTTGCTTCCATCTGAAGGTATGCGTTTATGAAGCCGTCAATGTCGCCGTCCATAACCGCGTTTATGTTACCGATTTCAAAGCCCGTTCTGTGGTCTTTCACAAGGGTATAGGGCATAAAAACATAAGAGCGTATCTGGCTGCCCCAGGCGATTTCTCTCTGTTCGCCTTTTATATCTTCGATTTTGTCAAGGTGCTCTCTCTCTTTAATTTCAATAAGTTTTGATTTGAGCATCTTCATAGCGACATCCCTGTTCTGGTACTGGCTGCGCTCAACCTGGCTTGCGCAGACAATGCCTGTGGGTATATGAGTAATGCGAACGGCTGATGATGTTTTGTT
>ONON01000276.1 GCA_900319455.1 uncultured Eubacteriales bacterium | reverse complement strand
CGAAGCGTCTTTCCATCATAATGCGCATAACATTATAATCATCATTTTCATCGTTATATGAAAGAAATTCGTTTATGATATTTTCGGCGGCTTCGCTGTTCTCATTTATAAAAGCGACTTTGAGTTTTGTGAAAAACGCTTCCGCCTCGTTGCGGTTAAAGGCTATCTCCTCATTGCAGGCGTCAACACATTCTTTGTACCTGCCTAACTGATAATAAAGGTTGCGGTAGCAACTCAGGTAATACCAATCCTCGCCGGGGCAGGTCTTTTTCATATTGTCAAGGTATTCAAGCTGTTTTTCGGGCCCTGCCTGATTGAATGTAACATCAACATAACTCTCCGCGTAAAGCACCCAGAACAGCTTGCCTTTGTCATCCTTGTATTTTTCTTTGAGCGCTCTTATATTTTTAAGCGCTTCATCCGCCTTCATTTTATTCTCATTGAGAGCGGATGTGTATTGACTGAAATCGTCATAAGCCGTTTTGTAATCGATATGGGCGTTCAGATAAGGCAGAAGTTCCGGGTCGGACTTCATTTCATCATCCGAATAATACTGCGAAAGGTAGGTGTAGGCGTAATAGGGAACAAAAAGCGCCGCTATGGGCTTTGCCTCCTCCGCGCGGATTGCCCTGCCGACGGTAACGGCGTTGAAATTAAGGTCGGTGTTGAGCTGCTCGGCGAGATAAAACGCGTCTTCATAGGCGTTGTATGCCGCCTGCATACAGTTGTGAGCGCAGGCATCTCTGCCCTCAATAACCCTTTTCGCGGGAGCGTAGTTGAGGTAAAGCATTATGCCCGCGGCAAATGAAACAGCAAGCACAAGAAACGCGGCTATAAAGCCCAAAACGGGCAGACGGCGGCGGTTTATCTCATTAAGGCAGGATGAGCAGTAGTCGGAATCCTTTGCCTTACGGTTTTTGCCGCAGAGGACACAGATATTATCCTCCGGCGCTTCAACGGGTGCCGGAGCGTTTTTTCTTTTTATTTTTGAAGAATTGTCTTTTATTGCGGGTTCGTTTGTTTGATCGGCCTGTATGCCGTTTTCGGGAATATCGCTCAAAAAGTATTCCTCCTTCCCGGATATTGAGGTTAATCTTTTTTCATATCGCGGTAATACTGCGTTTTCGGATTTGGATGTTTGCGTGACGCCCAGAGTTCATCCGCCACCGGCTGCCACTCCTTCGCGAATTTGTCGCAACGGCTGCAAAGGGTTTCAACACCCTCGGGCGCTTCAAGATTGGTTGACTTCGCGCCTGTTTCGGCGATTATCTTTCTGAGGCACTGCGGATTTTCAAGCAGAGGGCACGGCCTTAAATGGTTGTCATTAAACGGCTGATTGTGCCAGTAGGCCTGAAACAGAGGCTTGCGCAGCGCTTCCAGAATGGTGTCGGTGTGAATGTTTGAATCCGCGTAATGTATGAACACACAGGGCTCCATATCGCCCGCGGAGTTGATGTGAAAATAGTTTCTGCCGCCGGCTATGCAGCCGCCGACATACTCGCCGTCATCCTGAAAATCCATAACAAATATGGGTTTGCCCGTTTCTCCGTTTCGCATTTTGCGAAGCCAGCCGTACATAAACTTTCTTTGCTCCGGTGTGGGAATAAGAGCTTCCACAGCGTCTTTGCCGACGGGCATATAGTTGAAATAAAGGGCGTATTTCGCGCCGTTGGCTATCATTTTATCAAGAAATTCATCCGATGTTACCGCATCCACATTCTGCGCCGTGTAGCAGACGGAAAGCCCGAAGAACAGCCCGTTTTCGCGCAGAAGCCGCATAGCCTTCATACTTCTCTCATAGCTGCCCTCGCCCCTGCGCGCGTCATTTGTGCGCTGTGTGCCCTCAACGCTTAAAGCGAGCGTGAGATTGCCGACGCGT
The DNA here is from genome assembly GCA_900319455.1 of uncultured Eubacteriales bacterium. Taxonomy (GTDB): domain Bacteria; phylum Bacillota; class Clostridia; order Oscillospirales; family Acutalibacteraceae; genus CAG-177. The sequence continues at coordinate 1,272 of ONON01000276.1, read as the reverse complement.
TTCATATCCTCACAGAATTTTTCATCCACAAAAGTGGCGTTGGTATAGGCGAGAAAGCCGCAATCGGGGTTTTCTTCGCAAAGGGCTAAAATATCGTTTTTGCGTATAAGCGGTTCTCCGCCCGTGAACATATAAAAATGAGTGCCGAGTTCGGTGCCCTGTTTTACTATGCTGCGCATATCGTCGAGCGAGAGGTTGAATTTGTTGCCGTACTGCGCCGACCAGCAGCCCTTGCAGTTGAGGTTGCAGGCGCTTGTCGGGTCAAGCAGAATGATGAAGGGAATGTTACACTTGTATTTTTCGCGGTTTTCGCGCACTTTTTTTGTGCCGTCAATCGCCGCTCCGAGCCCTACGGCGAGGAGCATCTTTTTAAGCGCGTTATGGTCAAGGTCATTTATTAACCCCATGGCGAAATTGTGCCAGACATTGTTTTTATCCGTTGCCGCCTTGCGGAAGGCGTCAAAATTCTTCTCCGGAAAACTGCCGTCGGCAAAACGCTCAACAAGGTTGAGCATTTTAACAAAATTCTCTTCCGGAGATTTTTTTATGTATTTAAGCACCCCGTCAATCGCCGCGGAAGCGGCGGCGCGGCGCGCCTTTTCTTTTGCAGTCATAACCGTTCTCCTTGACTGTATATAAAATAAACAGAATTATATTGATTATATAACAATACAGTTGCTTTGTCAAATTAAAAAGGGCTGCCCGAAAACAGCCCGAAAGGTAAAATCAAACAGATATATTTTATACGGTTTTGAGTATTTCATCGGCAAGGGCGTCCAGCTCGGCTTTAACCGTATCGGTTACCCTCGTTTTTATTGAAACGGTTTTGTCAATAACGGTTATGTTCTGCATTTTCTCAAGCTCCGCCTTCATTGTTCTGATTGCGGATGGAGCCCAGCTTGTGTTCTCAACAAGGGCAACCGTTCTGTTTCTGAAAGTTTTTGTAATAAGGTGGTGCAGGTAGTCGCTCATCGGCGCGAAAACTCCCGCGTCATAGCTTGAAGCCATAAGCACAAGGTGGCTGTGGCGGAAAGCGTCTTCAACGCACTCGGCTATGTCATCCCTTGTAAGGTCGGCAAAGGCAACCCTCGGGCAGCCCTTCTTTTCGAGCGTTTCTTCAAGGTAACGCGCCGCTTCGAGAGTATTGCCGTGTATTGACGCGCAGGCGATGAACACTCCCCTGTTTTCGGGCTCATAAGCCGACCAGGTTTTGTAAAGCTTCATTACCTCGGGGATTGTCTCCGAAAGAACGGGACCGTGCAGAGGGCAGAT
>ONON01000035.1 GCA_900319455.1 uncultured Eubacteriales bacterium | reverse complement strand
CTATAATGACAGACACCTCCATAGCGGATAAGGTCTATATGGAGCCGCTTACCCTCGAATATCTCGCGAGAATCTGCCGCTATGAGCGTCCCGACGCGATTATACCCGGTCTCGGCGGTCAGACTGGTCTCAACCTCGCTATGCGGCTTTCAAAAAAGGGAGTTCTTGATGAATGCGGAATAGAACTGCTCGGCACCGAAGCGAAGAGCATCGAAATGGCGGAGGATCGCGAACTTTTCAAAGAGCTGTGCGAAAAAATCGGCGAGCCCGTTGTTCCTTCGCAGATTACCTACTCAATTGAGGAGGCTGTTCAGGCGGCACATGAGATAGGCTACCCGGTCATTCTGCGCCCGGCGTTCACTTTGGGCGGCACAGGCGGCGGCTTTGCCGGCAATGATGAGGAAATACGCCTGCTTATGAAGAATGCTCTCGCGGTTTCTCCCGTTCATCAAGTGCTTGTTGAAAAAAGCATAAAGGGCTATAAAGAAATTGAATATGAAGTAATGCGTGACGCTAATGACACGGCCATTACCGTTTGTAATATGGAAAATCTTGACCCGGTCGGCATTCATACAGGTGATTCCATTGTTGTAGCGCCGAGCCAGACGCTTACAAACAAAGAGTACCATATGCTGCGTGACAGCGCGCTGAAAATCATACGCGCGCTTGAAGTAAAGGGCGGATGCAATGTTCAGTTCGCTCTTGACCCGCAGTCCTTCCGCTACTATGTTATTGAGGTAAACCCCAGAGTTTCGCGTTCATCCGCCCTCGCCTCAAAGGCGAGCGGTTACCCGATAGCCCGCGTTTCGGCGAAGATTGCGGTCGGAATGAATCTTGACGAGATTCAGCTTGCCAACACACCCGCCTGCTTTGAGCCAACGCTCGACTATGTTGTTACCAAAATGCCTCGTTTCCCGTTTGATAAATTCGCCGACGCGAACAATCACCTTTCAACACAGATGAAGGCGACCGGCGAGGTTATGAGCGTGGGGCGCACAATGGAGGAGAGTCTGCTCAAAGCCATACGCTCGCTTGAAATGGGCAAAAACCATATTCATATGGAGAAATTCGATTCCTCACATATGACCGCCGACGACCTTCTTGAATACATCGCTGAGGGCACGGATGACAGAATCTACGCCATTTCTCAGCTTATGTGGATGGGCGTTGACCATTCGAGAATATGCAACATTACGCAGATTGATATGTTTTTCCTTGATAAAATTAAGAATATTGTTGATTTTGAAAAGGAAATGGAGGCAAATCCCGACTCGCCCGAGCTGCTTAAAATGGCAAAAAAGATGGGCTCTTCCGATTCCTATGTCGCGGAGCTTTGGAAAACCGATGAAGACGATATTTACAACCGCAGGGTAAAAGAGGGGATTTTCCCCGTTTACAAGATGATTGACACCTGCGCGAGCGAGTTTGACAGCTATGTGCCGTATTTTTACTCAACCTATGAGAGCGAGAACGAGTCTGTTGTTTCGGATAAAAAGAAAATAATAGTTCTGGGTTCCGGCCCGATAAGAATCGGACAGGGCGTTGAGTTTGACTACTCCACCGTTCACGCGGTTGCGGCAATACGCTCGGCGGGCTATGAGGCAATAGTTATAAACAACAACCCCGAAACGGTTTCAACCGACTACACAACGGCGGATAAACTCTATTTTGAGCCGCTCACGGTTGAGGATGTAATGAATGTTGTTCACCTTGAAAAGCCGGAGGGCGTAATAGCTACTCTCGGCGGTCAGACCGCCGTAAACCTTGCCGCTCCGCTGACCGAAAGGGGAGTGAAAATAATTGGCACCGACTGTGAGGCTATTGACAAAGCGGAAGACAGAGACGCTTTTGACAGGCTTATACGCTCGCTTGGAATACCGCACCCGAAGGGCGAGGCCGTTACAAACATTGAGGCGGGCGTTGAAACGGCACAAAGAATAGGATACCCGGTGCTCGTTCGCCCCTCGTTTGTGCTCGGCGGCAGGGCGATGGAGATTGTTGCCAATGAGGAGATGCTGCGCCGTTACCTGACAAACGCCGTTAAGGTTGATGAAGATAAACCCGTGCTTGTTGATAAATACATTATGGGCAAAGAGGTTGAGGTTGACGCGGTGTGTGACGGCAAGCAGGTTTTCATTCCCGGAATAATGGAGCTCGTTGAGCGTACGGGCGTTCACTCGGGCGACAGCACAAGCGTTTACCCTCCCTTCAGCATTTCTCAGAAAGTGCGCGACACAATATGTGATTACACAACAAAGCTCGGTTTGGGCATAGGCATAGTCGGCCTTTTCAACATTCAGTTCATTGTAGATAAAAACGATGATGTTTTTATCATTGAAGTTAATCCCAGAGCGTCAAGAAGCGTTCCTTTCCTCTCAAAATCAGCGGGCTTCGGCCTTGTGAACATTGCCACAAGGGTTATGCTCGGCGAGAGTCTCGCACAGCAGGGAATAACCGAAATGGTTCCGAAAGACAAGGAGCGCTGGTATGTAAAAGCGCCCGCGTTCTCGTTTGAAAAACTCACGGGAATGGACACATACCTCTCGCCCGAAATGAAGTCAACGGGCGAAGCTATAGGCTATGACGCTCAGTTAAACCGCGCAATGTACAAAGCTATGCAGGCGTCGGGAATAAAGATGAAATATTACGGCACGGTGCTTGTGAGTATTGCGGATGAGGATAAGGAGGAGGCGCTTCCGCTTATCAAACGCTTCTACCGCCTCGGCTTCAACATTGAGGCAACAGGAGGCACGGCGGATTATCTGCGTGCAAACGGAATACGCACAAGGCTGCGCCACAAAATCGAGAACGGCGATGAAGATATAATCAAGGTTCTGCGGGCGGGATATGTCAGTTATGTAATAAGCACAAGGTCTGTAATGGACGGCATAAAATTCGGCTCGGGCGCGGCGCTGAGAAAGGCGTCAATACAAAACGGAGTTACGGTTTTCACCTCGCTTGACACAGTGAGAATAATGCTTGATGTTCTTGAAGACGCAATTCCCGCGATTTCAACAATAGACGGTTAAAAAATAAAGGACTTGCAGGTTTAAAAGCCTCAAGTCCTTTTCTTGATTATAATCGCAAATTATTCGAGCAGACCTTTTTGTCGCGAATCATCAACAATTTTTTCAACAATCTTCCAAACCTCCGGCATAGCCCGCCGGCAGGGTTCATTGCGCTTTAACACCATTTCCGCGGTAATGTGATTGCCTTTCCATGTGTAGCCCTCCGTTACGAAATTGTGCAGCAGGGGCTGAAGGCAGTCAAGAGCGCGGGCGTAAAGAGCAGTGGGAGTTGAGCACTGCTCAAACTCGTTCCACAGTGAGCGGAAAAACACCCCCTGCTCGGCGAGCATTCCGAAAAGGCGGTTTGCGGCTTCGTTTTCACGCTTTTGCTTGGTTGAGTTGCCCTGCTCATCATAGGCGAATGTGTCTCCCGCGTAAATTTCAACAAGGTCGTGAACCGTCACCATCTGCACGGTTTTGCCGAGGTCCGCTCCGTCCGGGGCGTATTCAAAAAGAACCATGGCGCACACGGCAAGGTGCCACGAGTGCTCAGCGTCATTTTCGCGGCGGGAACAGTCGGTAAGCGCGGTTCTGCGAAGCACCTGCTTTGCCTTGTCACACTCGATTATAAACTCAATCTGTTTTCTGAGCTTTTCATTTTCAATTAAATCAAATTTACCCATTGTGACCTCTTACACCGGTTAAAATACTGTTTGTGAAAAACAATATATCACATTTTCAATAATTGTAAAGTGCCGCAACGGTTACGGGCGGTGAGCATCCGCCCGTTTTTCGGTTTTGCCGCGGTTTACTGCTTTCTGTTCTTTATTTCGTCAGCCCAGGATGCGTCAATTGAACCGCTGTTTCTTTTTGAGCTGACCGCCTTGGCGACCGCTCTGTAGTTCATTTGATGGCCTATGCTGTCACTCTCAAACTGTACCGCGCCTTTGCGGTCAATGCCGTAACTGCGCGCCGTTTCCACCGCGTCAATATTCGCGCCCATAAACAGAAAATCCCAGCCGTATTTTTTTTGCTGTCTTTCAATCATCTCTTTTACTCTTGATGATGTGTAGATACGGCTTGCGTTTTCCATACCGTCGGTCATAATCACAAATACCGTGTTTTCCGGCACATCCTCCCCGCGGGCGTATTTGTGAACATTTCCTATGTGATGAACGGCGCCTCCCAACGCGTCAATCAAAGCGGTGGAGCCGCCCACAACAAAGTCCGAGAGCTCCATTTTTTTGATTTTGTCAATGTCAACCCTGTCGTGAAGCACAAAGCTTTCGTGGTTGAACAGCACGGTTGAAACATAGACTTTGCCCTCTTTTTTTCTCTGTTCGTCTATAACAGAGTTAAAGCCGCCTACCGTGTCGGATTCCAGCCCCGACATAGAACCGCTGCGGTCAAGAACGAAAACAAGCTCCGTAATGCCGTTACCTGAGTTTGCCTTTTTGATTGTTTTTTCCATTTTTCATACCTCCGTAAATGTGTTTTGTTTTTTGATTGCGGCTTTATTATAGCCCGTTTTATTTACGGAGAGGTCGCTTTAAAAGCGACAAAAAACCGCCGCGTGAAAACGGCAGTTTTCTTATCAGCACAAAATCTTCTGATCGTATTTGAAAAGTATTTCATTTATTTTGAAAATATCGTATTCTCCCTGTTCAATACAGGTTTTGACAATTACATCCGACAGCACGCTCGGCGAAAGAGCGTAGCCCGCTTTGGTGAGCATCTCCGCGATTTCGTTCGGGGGCAGTTCAAGCGCTATCGCCAAGGCGAGAGCCGTCTGTTTTGAAGGCCTGTATTTTGAGTCGGAACGGATTTTTGAGAAAAGCTTGCGGTCAACATTCGCTTTTTTGTAGCACTGAGGGTCCGAAAGCCCTTTTTCGTCAATTTTGCGCAGAAGCATCTCGCTGAAACTTTCATCAAGTGCAAACTCCGGCTCGGGAAGTGCCGCGGCGTCGGCAAAAATGATGGGAGAGCTTGCGCAAAATCCGCCTTTTTCAGATGAGAGACTGTTTTTTTCCTTTTGTGCTTTTGCCTGAAAAATACCGGGTTTGTTAAGCAAATTGCCATGTTCTCTTCTTCCGTAGCTTATGTCACGCAGTTTCGCCTGCTCAACCTCAAAATCATTTATTCTCTGCTCAATTTTACCGAAAAAAGAAGAACTGACCTCAAACGCCGTTTTGTCAAAAATCACAATATAAACAAGAACATCATCGTCGTTT
>ONON01000061.1 GCA_900319455.1 uncultured Eubacteriales bacterium | reverse complement strand
TCTGAAAGAATAGTTGTAAAGGGTGCCCTCGTAGTATTCACCGTCGTCTTTGAGCAATCCCGTTTGTTGAGAATAAGCGTCAATCCACTTTTCGGCAAAGGGTTTCAATTTGTTTTCTATATCATTTCTGCCGTTTTCACACGCAACCTGCGCGGCGTTTGCGCAGGCATCGGCAATATCGAGAAAGAAGGAATATGAACTGCATTTTCCGTCAACGGTAAAATCCTTTTTGCTTTCCGCGAATAAATCTTTACAGATAATGTCAAGCATTTTATCCGCATTGTTAAAAACACCGTATCTGTATGCCGTCAACAGCACATAAGCGCCGAGCATCCTTGCCTGTGAGGAGTGGTTTAAATAATCGCTGCAAATACCTAAACTGTTTGGTATTTCACCAAGCGCTTTGCCGGTGTTGATAAGCGTGTGAACGACTTTTGTTCCGATTTCTTTTTGTGTGAGCAAAATCAGAGGCAGTGATGTTTTATACATATCCCATAAAGTTGCGAAGTCAACACAAAACGGTTCTTCACCGTATATAAAGCTCTCGCCTGACCAATCGGATGGTTTAATAAAGGAATGATATAGATTTGAATAGAATATCCTTTTGATTTTTTCATTTTCGGTTTCAACAGCAAACCCGGATAATATATCATTCCATTTTCGATATGTTTGATTTTTAACTTCATCAAATGCTTGGCTGAGGTTAACCCGGGCGGCGGCGGTATCGAAATTCTTGAGCGAAATCGCAACATTAATGAGAGCCTGCCTGCCGAAATTTTTTATTTTTACGGTGTTGCCGTCAATCTCCGACATGCCGTTATGTTTTACTGCAAAATAAATAATTATTCCCTCAATCTCTGCGGAAGCGGTTATCACTCTTCCGTTTGCGAGAATGGAAAGGTCGCGTACGGGGTTTCGTTCACGGCCGGGAATATTAAGCCCGTTATTTGAAAAATCAATTTCAATTATTCCGTTATCGTCAAAAAACGAATATCTGTGCAATGCTGTTTTTTCATTCGCTGTAATTTCACATTTGATACCGTCAAGAACGCATGAATAATATCCGGGAAGGGCAAATTCATCGTTGGGTATTCTTCTTACCGCGGAACCGTTTGTTTTAGGCGTTACCAAAGCGTAATTATAGTAATAACCTATCGCGCCCGTTCCGCTTTGCTGAAGGTGAGCAAAGCCGAGCAGGCCTTTTCCCTCCTTGAAACGCGGCGGTCTTGAATGTGAGTTTTCTTTATGGTCTCCGTATCCCGTAGGGTATCCGCCTGAATAAGGAGAAACGCTCATTGCACCGAAAGGTGCGCAGGCGGCGGGGCTTGTATTGCCGCAGCCCGCTTTGATAAAAAACCATTTCGCGGCAGGTCCCTCGGGTTTGGGCAGATTAATCTCGCCGCAACCGTGAAAAACATTTACATATTTACAATAATCCGTAACACACACCTCAAACTGTATTTTTATTCAATTGTGATTGTAATGCTTACAGGCTTTGCCTCACTGATATAAGTCAGCAAAACTGTTTTGCTTGTTTCATCATATTCAAATTTGCAGGGCTCGCCGTCAATTTGCGCTTCGGTCACTCTTGACGGTGTTCTCAATCTGATGTTGGCAACTAAATTGCCCGCTCCGTGAGCGTTAATTATAATATTATTTTTGTTATGGTCCATTGAGTTTATTCGCGATGATGTGCCGATGATGCACAGGTCTTTGTTGTCAATTTTTGCAAGATCGCAAAGCATGGAGTTTTCACCCGGGTTAACGGCTTTTTCGGTTAAGATTTTGAAATCGGGTGTGAACATATCCGCGAATAAACCTTTTAAAACAACAGGCGAATTGTCAACGCTTTCATCCATAACGGCGGTTATGATATACGGGTCTCTTCTTATGCTCAGATTATTTGAAAAACTGAAACGATACCCCGCTTTTTCTGAAACTTCCGTGAAAAACTCTCTTAATGAATCGGCGTTTTCTTTTGAAAACCCGAATATGCACGGCGATATTTTCCATACCGCGGCAATACCTTTTCCGCATTTATATATTCCCTTTTTACCGGGGCAAATTTCAAGCGCTTCAAAAAGATGTTCGGAAGGGGATTGATATTTTTTACTCCACCAGCTTTTAACCTTGTTAAATGGGTCGTAACTGTCTCCTATGTATATAAGCGCGGCGCCTTGTCTTACACGGTTTGCTATGCAGGTGTTTACATCGGGATAATCCGGCTTCATATATTCATAGCTCATAATGATTATATCGTAGTCATCAAGATATCCGGGGTATCTTCTTGCGTTATCAAGCAAAACCGGTCTGATATTTACACCGTATTTCAAAAGCGGCAAAGCAAGCGAATAAAAAGAGGGGAAAGCGTTTGTACTCATATATTTAAGCATAAGCTCTCCACCGGGGGATTCGGCGTGAAAAAGATTATTTTTAAACTGTTCAATCAATTCATCCGACTCGTGCAGAACAGTTCCCGTTTCCTCCGATTTGGCGTCGGAAAAATAACAATCCGGATATTCGCGCTGATATAATTGGCTGTCAGCGGTAAGAATGCCGACTTTAACGCCTTTTTCTTCCGTGTTTTTTATTGTTCCCAATGTGTTGAACATATTGTTGAGCAGTGTGGCGTATTCTTCGGGAATGCTTTGCGCGTCAGGTGAGTTTTTCGGGTATTTGTCCTCAAAAACCCTGTTTGGCCAGGGGCATATTTCATAGGTGTTGATTTTCGGGTGAAGCAGTGACGCCGCCACGGTGCAAAGGTAGTTTTTACGGTAATCATTCCAGTCAAAAGCCGGATTGTCTTCAATCGGGTCGTGCAAAAACCACATTTTTCTGTCGGTTTCCTTAACAAGTTCCTGCATTACGCCGTATTCAAGATAAGCCGTTTCAAATGTTCTTTCTTTAAAATTGCCGTCAAACCAGTTCTTTTCGCGTGATGTTCCCGTCCATACCTGCGCTATACATCCGTCAACAGCGGGTATATCCGCAAGCCTGCCTTCGGGGCTTACTATTTTCCATTGTGTGTAATTGATTAAGCTGTGCGTCGGCACATAAAAACGCAGATTGCGGTTATATTTTATTTTCGCGTATTCTTTAAGTGAAGAGGCGACTCTGTCTATTGCTCTCGCGTAAAGATATGCTTTAAGGCGTGAACATTTGTATTTTGCGTCAACACTTTCGTGAGGGGCGCTCCAAGGCTGTCTGTAATAAAGAAGATATTCTCTCTTAAAGGCTTCCGAATATCCGGCTCTGTCCCAGAATTCCGGTTCTTCAACATGTATAGCCTCAACTCCCGCATCAACCGCAACCCTCAGTTTATCAGACAGATAATCCGAAAAAGCAACGGTGGGTACCATATAAGGTGTGTCCTCAGAGTGCAGAATAAGGTTGCCGTACCTATCCTTTTGAGCCTCATCCCAATGGTTTCTGCCATCCCATTTGCCGTAAAGATAATCTGTGTAACTGCCCCAGGCAATTCCGGTCATAAGGTGAACTGTGTAACCTTCTTTTTTATATTGATTTACTCTTTCAGCGGTGGTTTCGTTAATACGGTAAACCATAACAAAATCACACTGATTGTTATATGAATCCCTTAACTCTCCGCCCTGCTGGTATCCTGTTCTCTCTTCGTTTTTATTCCTTATAAAAGCCATACAATTCCCTCTTACCTATTTTTGATTGTTACATTAAAATATTACTTGTTATAATGTTTATTGTCAATAATTATAAAATAATTAATTTATTTTAACCGGAATTATAAAAAACATACAATATGCTATTGATTATATTGCTTTGATTTGATAAAATAATATAAGTTTTTATGCAGGAGAAATGTATGGCGCAGTTAAAAATGTATCGGCTTCCGGGCACCGCTTATGAGGATTACGAATTGCCCGATGGTTACTCTGTTTCAAAATATAAAACCGAAAAAGACAAAACCGACTGGGTAGAGTGTTGCAAAAACGGTCTTGTCGGTGATGATGCCGATAAAAAAGCGTTTGATCGGGCTATAACTGATAACGAGAATATAGATGTTTTCAACGATGTGTTCTTTCTTGATTACAAGGGTGAGCATATCGGAACGGTTACTTTTTTTGTCAATGAAAAGAATATCGGCGATATGCATATGGTCGGAATCAGAAACGATTTTCGGGGCAGGGGCCTCGCAAAATATCTCTCGCTTATTGTTATTAAAGAAATGGAAAGCCGCGGCGTAAAATACGCTCTTCTTACAACCGATGAATGGCGTAAAGGCGCGGTAAAAAGTTACCTCTCCGCCGGCTTCCTTCCGGTTAAATATGACCGCGGAATGATTCCCCGCTGGGAGGCAGTGCTTGAAGATTACAAAATTGACAGTGTTCTTATGTTGAGAAATAACGCGAAACCTTTCAGAGTTATTTACAGAAGCGGTCTGAAAAAACGCGGGGAGTAAAATATGGAGGAGTTTGTTCTCAATCAGATTAAATACGGCTTGAAATATGTTCCTTTAAATCTTGCAAAATCTTTCTTTATAAAAAACAGTAACGCTGAAACCGATGCGTTGAGAAAAAAGGGCTTTATTTGCGGGGTGTGCCATCACAGAGGTGGCGTGCAAAAGCTGATTGAAGCAAATATCGGGTGGATTAGAACCGATATTCCTTTCCCGTTTGAAAAAGACGGAAGCATAAAAAAAGAGTTTCTTCAATTCAAAGAACAGTGCGCCGCTTATAAAAAAGCCGGCGTTAAAGTTATGGCTGTTACCCCTTATCCGCAGGATTATTTAAATTACGGCATTAATCTCAATACTCCCGACGGTGAACGGCAGATAAAAGAAATTGCCGTTTATATTATAAAAGAGCTGAGTGAATGCATCGGTGCGCTTCAGGTCACTAACGAAATGGGCATACCGCGTTTTACCATACCGTTAACTATGGATGAAGCGGCAAGATTTATTGCAGTTCAGCTTGAAGCGATCTTTCCGTTTAAAGGCGATGTTCTCGTCGGTTATAACAGTGCCGGCCCTCAGGCGGATTTGCATTCTAAACTTAAGCCCTACCTTAAATACTGTGATTATGTCGGTGTTGATATTTATGTAGGCTGTTTTATGAATATAATCGGGTTTATGTGGATGTTTGACGCGGTTTTGCGTTATCTTTGGGCTTTTACCGGCAAACCGGTTATTTTACAGGAGTTCGGCTATATCGGGGCGGGCGCTCCGAAAAGCAAGGCTGAAAAAAGAGCGATACTTCAAAAGTACGGTGTTTCATCCGCAAAAGAGGCAAAACAGAATATCGCCGCTTTTGTCGAGGCTATGCCGCAATATTTTGCAAATCATATCAAATATCTTGCTCAGGGTGATAAAAACAGATATTACAATCTTCTGTTCAAAAGCGATTTGACTAATCATCTTTACCGTGAACTCCCGGCAGTTACAAAAATACCGGGATATCCGCATACTCCGGAAGGTCAGGCAAAATTTTTCTCAAAAATCCTTCATAAGCTTTATAATACCGGCTATATGGCGGGCGCGTTTATATATTGCTATGCCGATTCGGAAAAATGCTATGTGTGCGGTCAGGCTGATTGTCCGACTGAAACAAAATGGGGTATTGTTGACTGCGATCTTAATCCCAAACCGGCATATTACGCCGTAAAAGAAGCGTTTGCAGAAATAAGAAATATTAATAATTAAGGAGATATATTTATGGGTAAAAAGGGCGTAATTTCCGCGATAGGCGCAACGGCAGGCTTAATAGGCGCAATAGATTACACAATTTTCAACGCAGTAATGTCGCGTAACTCAAAGCTTGTTGATAAAGCGGGGGGCTTTTTAAACAAAAAACCGGAAGATGCGGTTGAACTTCCTCCCGAGGAAGAGGATGAAAGAATAATCTGGTTCGGCAAACAGGTGTTTGACGATTATACGCTTGTTAATAAAAGGGGTCAGACATTAAAAGGTTACCTCCTCAAAGCAGACAAACCGTCCGATGTTTATGTTTTTTGCAGCCACGGTTACAGGTGCAACGGCAAACGCGAGTTCCGTTTTATTACAAAATATTATCACGATAAAGGTTTTAATGTTTTTCTTGTGGATCATCAGGCTTCCGGGCAGAGCGAGGGCAGTTATATCGGCTTTGGTTATTATGAATATCAGGATTGTCTTGAGTGGCTTGATTTTCTTTTAAAAGAGTTTGGAGGCGATATACAGATTATTCTTCACGGCGTCTCAATGGGCAGCGCTACCGTTATGATGATGAGCGGCAGTGAGAACCTTCCCGAAAATGTAAAATTCACCGTTGCCGATTGCGGATACACATCCGCATGGCATGAGTTTGAGCACAATATCTCATTTTTGGGCAAAGCCGAATATATTGTTCTTTACGGAGCGGATGTATTCAATAAACTGATTTCAGGCTATCATTTCAAAGACGCCGACGCAAAAGCCGCGGTTGAAAGAGCAAAACTGCCTATGCTCTTTGTTCACGGCACAAAGGATGATTTCGTGCCTACGAGAATGGGCAAAGAGCTCTACGAAGCGTGCGGCAGTGAATATAAAGACCTGCTCCTTGTTGAAGGGGCGGCTCATGCCGAAAGTTATCAGACAAATTCAGAAGCATATAACCGTAAGCTTGATGAGTTTATTGAAAAATTCATAAAAACAGCCTGAGAAATAACAGCTTGAGAAATCTGTTTTTGCTGATTTTAATTACAGTTCCGGAACGCCGCTTCTGCGTTCCGGAAAACGGTTTTCTTGCCATGAAAACACAATCGGTATTGTCTTTTATCAGTCTGTTTTTGTTAAAAAATACTAAATAACCACTTTTCAAAAGCGGATATGTAATGTATAATTAATATAAAATTGCCGTTATAATCGTATGAAAGGGGATTTTTATGCTTAAAAACATTTCTCCGGTAATTTCACCGGAATTGCTTAAGATTCTTATGGAAATGGGGCACGGTGATGAGTTGGTTATAGGTGACGGCAACTTTCCCGCCGCCTCAATGGCGCAAAGGCTTGTGCGCCTTGACGGCCACGGTGTGCCGGAAATTCTTTCGGCGGTTCTTAATCTTATGCCGCTTGACACCTATGTTGAATGCCCCGTCGCTCTTATGGACAATGGCTCCGACGGCGAAAAACCTCCTATCTGGAGCGAGTACGAAAGCATCGTAAAATCAATAGAGGGTGACAGAAAATTTGAGCTTGTGGAGCGCTTCGCCTTCTATGAGAGGGCAAAAAAAGCATATTGTGTGGTTGCCAGCGGAGAAACGGCAATTTATGCCAATATAATTCTCAAAAAAGGTGTTGTTCAGTAGAATATGAAAAAAAGAGTTTTGGCTTTTGATTTCGGTGCTTCAAGCGGAAGGGCGATTCTCGGAATATTTGACGGTGAAAAAATAGAGTTAAAAGAAGTTCACAGATTTTCAAACGATCCGGTTTCCGTCAACGGTACCGTTTACTGGGATGTTCTCAGACTTTTTTATGAAATCAAACAGGGCATCTTAAAAGCAAAGGAATGCGGCGGCTTTGAGTCAATCGGAATTGATACTTGGGGTGTTGATTTCGGCTTGCTTGATTCAGAAGGCAGGCTTCTTGAAAATCCCGTTCATTACAGAGATTTACGAACAAAAGGGATGATTGAGGAGGCGTTCAAACTTATACCCAAAGAGGAGTTTTATTCTCTTACGGGCATACAGTTTATGGAACTCAATACAGTGTTCCAGCTTTTTTCAATGGCAAAACGCAGACCTGAACTTTTGAAGCGCGCAAAAAGCTTGCTGTTTATGCCCGATTTGTTCGCATATTTTCTCACAGGCCGGCAGGTTACGGAGTATTCAATAGCCACAACATCACAGCTTGTTGACATAAACACCAAAGACTGGTGTGATGAAGTTTTTGAAAAACTCGGCATACCGCGCGGCCTTGTCGGCAAAATCTCTATGCCCGGTGAAACCGTGAGAATGCTCAGTGATGAGATTTGCGAAGAACTCGGCGTTGAAAAGGCAAAGGTTTACAGTGTTTGCGGTCACGATACTCAGTCGGCTATAACCGCTGTTCCGAGCGAAAATCCTGATTTCGCATTTTTAAGCAGCGGCACATGGTCACTTTTCGGCACCGAACTTGACGAACCCGTTGTCAATGAAAAATCTCTCTCAATGAATATCACCAATGAGGGCGGCTGTGAAGGCAAAACAGGCTTTCTTAAAAATATAATCGGCTTGTGGCTTATTCAGGAAAGCCGCCGCCAATGGGCAAGAGAGGGCACGCAATACAGTTACGC
>ONON01000040.1 GCA_900319455.1 uncultured Eubacteriales bacterium | reverse complement strand
GGCCTCTTGGTCCCGAACCAAGCGCGATACCAAACTTCGCCACACCCCGATGACTGTTGTATTATACATAAAGATTTAAAAAAAATCAAGTGTTAAAAATAATATTTTTTAATTATGATTTCAGTCTTGACAATATAGAAAAAAGAGATATAATAAAAACAACAATTAAATGATTGCTTAATTGTTAACCTGATAAAGGAGTTATGCTATGACAAAAACATACAAAATTGAGGTTGATTGCGCAAACTGCGCTAATCTGATGCAAGTCGCATCAAAAAAAGTTGACGGAGTTGAAAACTCATCTGTAAATTTTATGACGCAGAAAATGACACTGGATTTCAAAGACGGATATGATGAAAAATCAGTTATGAAAAAAGTTTTGAAAGCATGCAGAAAAATTGAGCCTGATTGCGACATTGAGTTTTAAACTGTGTACAGGGGGAGTTTAACTGTTTTATTTTTGAGGGTAAATTGATATGAACAAAAAACAGAAGAAAATCTTATTCAGAATAATATTATCAATTATTATGCTTATTGTTTTTTCATTATTACCGATTACCGGAATAATAAAAATTGCCTCCTTTTTAACGGTATATTTTATTATCGGATATGATGTTTTGATAAAAGCTGTCAGGGGTATTTTTAACGGCAGGGTTTTTGATGAGAATTTTTTAATGACTGTTGCAACTGTCGGGGTTTTTGCTCTTGCGTTGTTTGAAAAAAGTGATGACTGTCTTGAAGCTGTTGCCGTAATGCTGTTTTATCAGGTTGGTGAGTTTTTTCAAAGTTATGCGGTCGGAAAAAGCAGAAAAAGTATAATTGCGTTAATGGATATTCGGCCCGATTACGCAAATATTGAAATTGACGGCAGGCTTGAAAAGGTTAATCCCGATGAAGTTGAAATCGGAACAGTCATTACGGTTAATCCGGGTGAAAAAATACCGATTGACGGTATTGTTGAAGAAGGCAATTCAACAATAGATACAAGAGCTTTAACAGGTGAAAGTGTTCCGAGAAATTCGGCTGAGGGTGATGAGGTTTTAAGCGGAAGTGTAAATCTGACCGGTGTTTTAAAAGTTAAAACTACAAAGGCTTTCGGAGAATCAACTGTTTCAAAAATTTTGGAACTTACTGAAAACGCCGGATCCAGAAAATCTGTATCTGAGAAATTTATCAGTAAATTTTCAAGGGTTTATACTCCTGCGGTATGTTTATGCGCACTGCTTTTGGCGGTTGCTGTTCCTCTGTTCAGAACACTTGTTTTTAACTCGGAGCCTTTATGGCAAATTTGGATTTATCGCGCGTTGACTTTTCTTGTTATCAGCTGCCCATGCGCTCTTGTTATTTCAATACCGCTCACTTTTTTTGCCGGAATCGGCGGGGCAAGCAGAGAAGGCATATTAATAAAAGGTTCAAATTTTCTTGAATCCCTTTCAAAAGCCAAAACAGTTATTTTTGATAAAACGGGTACATTGACAAAGGGTATTTTTGAAGTTGATGCGATTCATCACGGTAAATATGATAATGAACGGTTAATAGAACTTGCAGCTCTTACTGAAAGCGCCTCGGCACATCCCATAGCTGTCAGCATTAAAAACGCTTATAAAAAAGAAATTGACCTGAGCAGGGTCAACTCAATAAAAGAAATCAGCGGAAAAGGCGTGGTTGCAAATGTTGACGGAATTGAGGTTGCCGTAGGCAACGAAAAGCTGATGAGTGAATTGAACATTGATTATATCTCATGCCACAGTACGGGCACGATTATTCATATTGCATCTGACGGAAAATACGCGGGACACATTGTAATAAAAGATTTAATAAAAGATAATTCAAAAGCCGCTTTATCAGCCCTTAAAAAAAATGGTATAAAAAAGACAGTTATGCTCACAGGCGATTATTCAAGCGTTGCCGACAGTGTTGCAAAAGAACTTGAAATAGACGAAGTTCATTCACAGCTTTTACCTGCTGACAAAGTCGATATTGTTGAGCAACTGATTAATACTTGCGACGGTAAAAGTAAAACTGTTTTTGTCGGAGACGGAATTAATGACGCTCCTTCGCTTATGCGTGCGGATATCGGAATAGCAATGGGCGCGATGGGCAGCGACGCTGCCATTGAAGCCGCCGATATTGTTTTGATGGATGATGATCCGTTGAAAATTTCAACAGCCGTCAAAGCTTCAAGAAAATGCATGAGTATTGTATATCAGAATATCATTTTTTCTATAGGCATAAAAGCCATTTGTCTTATTCTCGGTGCATTCGGAATTGCCAATATGTGGCTTGCGATTTTTGCGGATGTGGGAGTTATGATATTAGCGGCATTAAATGCTGTAAGAGCACTTAAAGTAAAACAGCGCGGAAAAACCGCGCTGTAAATTTTTGTGTTACCACCTGTTTTCAACATATTCGCAAAAAGCGTACATATCTTTTATATTAAGAACAGTGCCGTCATCAAGAGTTACGGTTCCGTTCCATTTTCCGTGAACCTGATGGCTGTGCATACGCATGGCAAGAACATTCAGGTCGGAATGATGGTCATAAAACGGAGTCATTGTCAGGTTAAATCTGCCGTCTTCAGAGACAAAACGCCAAGGCTGCATATATTTGTCGGGTTTTGGGAAAACATCAACATCAACCGCGCCTATTTTATGAGCTTTTCCGTCATAGAAAAGGCAGGTTTCGGTTGCATTTGACTCGTTGCCTATTCCCCATGTTATTTCAAAACCAAAGATATGCTTTTGACCGTTTTCATCGGTAATATATGTTGAACCGTTACCCCAATACCAAACAAGAGAATAAGGGGTGCATACTCTTCCCCAGTCAAGTATGCAGAAGGTATCATCTTTGCTGAATTCATAAATATCCGCGCCTGCTCTGAATGTGCCTTCGCAAGGCATGGAATTTTGCTTTGTTGTCATAAAGTATCTGTCAGGGTAATTATCAAAGGGCAGAACAGTTGTAATATTTTCAAGACCCGGCATAATATCCATACTGAAATTGCATTCTATATCCTGACATTTGAAATAAAGCGTTCTGCAGGTTTCGGTTGTATTGAAATCAAAATGAGCTTTCCCGATTGTCATATTCACATTGTTCGGAACATCACCTTTGGGCGGAAGAACATATTTATCTTTTCCTCCGATGAAAGGTGACATTTTATTTGCGATGGTTTTGCCTTCATAAAGGTCAACAAGCACAGCTGAAACATAACCGCCCAAAGAAATGTTTGCAAAGCTTATCTGAACCATATATCTGCCGTTTGAAAGCTGATAAAAATCCCATTCTTTGCGTCGGTTTTGTTTTTTTACATTGTTTCTGTCATAGTCAAACACATTGTGTTTGGCATAGCCTTTTGCGAGGAGCGTGCCGTTTGAAGCAAGAAGTTTTGTAGGTTCGGTATATTCTGTTTGCTTACTTTTTTGCGTTGCCTCTCTCCAGCCGACATAAGTTTTTTCCATTAAATCGTCACCCTTTATATATTTTTTTAACATTTTAGCACAGTAAATTAAAATATTCAACAAATATATATATTGATTTTATTATTTTATTAAAGTAAAATGAAAAACCGAAAGGGGGAGTGCGCTTTGAAAAAAGCTGTTATCGGTATTCTTGCGCATGTTGATGCGGGAAAAACCACTTTAGCAGAAGCTTTACTGTATAAAACAGGCAAAGTGCGCACTCCCGGTAAAGTTGACAGCGGCAATACTGTTATGGATTCTCACAGGCTTGAACGCGAGCGAGGCATAACGATTTTTACAAGTCAGGCGGAGATTAAAACAGACAAAATAAGCATAACTATGCTTGATACTCCCGGGCATATCGATTTCTCCTCAGAGACAGAAAGAGTTTTAAATGTTATAGATTATGCCATTCTTGTAGTCAGTGCGGCCGACGGAGTGCAGTCACATACAACAACTGTGTGGAAATTGCTTAAGCATTACAATATTCCGGTTTTTATTTTTGTTACAAAAACAGATTACGGAAGAAATTCAAAGCAAATAATATTAGATGAATTAAATAAAGAACTGAGTAATGATTGTGTTGATTTTTCAGACACACAATCTGACGAATTTAAAGAGAAAACAGCGCTTTGTTCTGATGATTTGCTCGAAAAATATATTTCCGGTAACAACATCAGTGATAATGATATAACTTTTCTGATTAAAAGCAGAAGAATTTTTCCTGTTTATTTCGGATCCGGTTTGAGATTTGCAGGTATAAATGAATTCATTGACGGGCTTGAGAAATATATTGAGGAGAACCGCTATCCGGAGGAATTCGGCGCAAGAGTTTATAAAATAACATATGAAAAGGATTTCAGGCTTACTCATTTAAAAATTACGGGAGGAAAACTTAAAGTCAGAGATATTGTTAATGTTGGCGGAAAAGATGAAAAAATAAACCGTATAAGATTATACAGCGGCGAAAAATTTATTGAAGTAAATGAAGTTGAGGCGGGTGAGATATGCGCGGTTGCCGGCCTTGAAAACTCATTTAACGGTCAAGGTTTAGGCTATGAGCACAGGGCGGAAAAAGTTCTGCTTGAACCTATAATGAATTTCAGAATTATTCTTCCCGATGATATTGATGCCGCTCAGTTTATGCCGAAAATAAAAATGCTTGAAGAAGAAGACCCTCTGCTTAAAATCAGATGGGATGATAAAAACGGAGAAATTCAGGCAAGCCTGATGGGCAAAATACAGGCTGAAGTATTAAAAAATGTTATTCTGGATCGCTTCGGTACGAAAATTGAAATAGGTGAGGGAAATATTCAATATAAAGAAACGGTAAAGTCAGCGGTAGAGGGTGTCGGCCACTATGAACCGTTGAGGCACTATGCTGAGGTTCATGTTATTATTGAGCCGCTTGAAAGAGGCGCAGGCCTCAGATTTGCCTCCGTATGCAGTGAAGACCACCTTGACAAAAACTGGCAGAGACTTATATTGACTCATCTTGCCGAAAAACAGCACAAAGGTGTTCTAACGGGGTCTGAGCTGACAGATGTCAAAATTACTCTTGTGTCAGGTCGAGCGCACTTAAAACATACTGAGAGCGGTGATTTCAGACAGGCAACTTACCGTGCCGTTAGGCATGGGCTTATGAATGCGGAATCTGTTTTGCTTGAACCGTACTATTCATTTCGCATTGATGTTCCGTTTGAAAACCTCGGCAGAGCAATAAATGATATTCATTTAATGCACGGCACATTTGAGCCACCTTTAGATGAAGAAGGTTTTGCAATAATTAAAGGTAAAGCACCTGTTTCGGAAATGAACGGTTATGCAACCGAAGTTGCATCATACACATCGGGAAAAGGCAGACTTTCTCTTGAATTCTGCGGATATGATATATGTCATAATTCAGATAAAATAATTAAAGAAAAAGGATATAATCCTGAAGCTGATATCGAAAATACACCTGATTCCGTATTTTGCGCTCACGGTGCAGGATTTAATGTAAAATGGCAGAATGTGCCGGAATATATGCACCTGGGCTATTCATTAAAAAAAGGTACTGTAGAACAGCCTGTTATAAATAAAAGAAACTTTCATATTGATGATAAAGAGCTTGAAGCTATAATGAAGCATGAGTTCGGTGAAGTTAAATATGAATTATATAAAAGTCCGCAAGTTAAATCATCCGATACATTTAATCAAACAAAAGAATCAGAAAGAAAAAAGTGGCTGATTGTCGATGGATACAATGTGATTTTTGCGTGGGATGAATTAAAAGAAATTGCTGAACAGGACCTTTCATCCGCGAGGGATGCGCTTATGCATATTTTAAGCAATTACAGCGCGTTTACAAATATAAACATTGTTCTTGTTTTTGATGCCTATAAAGTGCCCGGCAATCAAGGTGAAAAGTTTGATTTTAATAATATTCATGTTGTTTTTACAAAAGAGCGTGAACTTGCGGATGTTTATATTGAAAAACTTGTTTCGCAAATCGGTAAAAATGATCAGGTAACAATAGTTACTTCGGATGCTCTTATTCAGCTCTCCGCCGTAAGATTTGGAGTACTCAGAAAAAGTGCAAATGAATTTAGCGATGATATTGATATAACCAACAGAAAAATCAGCGAATTAATTACAAAACTACACTCAAAGAATCCAAAACCTTTATTTTCGGATTCTGTCAATAATTAAAGAAAGGCGCAGATTACTGCAAAGAATTTTGAAAAAAAACAGAGCGGTATTTTCAGTCGTTCTCGCGGGCATACTGTGGGGATTAATCGGAATTTTCATCAAAAAAATATCTACATACGGCTTTGATTCAATTCAGATTGCATTTATCAGAATGTTCATTGCCGCTGTATCATTTTCTTTATTTATTTTTATTAAAGACAAAGCGTTGTTTAAAATCAGCATCAGAGATATATGGATGTTTATAGGAACGGGAATAATAAGTGTTTCTCTGTTTAATATCTGCTATTTTTACACCATAATTAACAGCGAGGCCTCTCTGGCGGTTGTTCTTCTGTACACATCACCTGTATTTGTTGTGCTTATTTCCGCAGTCCTTTTCAAAGAGAAAATAACTCTTAATAAAATAATCGCCCTGATTCTTTCATTTGTCGGTTGTGTTTTTACAGCGGGAATACTTGGCGGTATCAAGGTCAGACCTTTTATAATTGTAACAGGTGTCGCTTCAGGACTGTTTTATGCGCTGTATTCGATATTCGGCAAATTTGCTCTTAAAAAATACAGCACATATACAGTAACGGCATATACATTTATTTTTGGATTAATAGGAGATATTTTTATAACAAAGCCGAATGAAACACTGTCAATTATTGTCAATAATCCGGCGTCTGTTTTATGGTGCTTGGGAATAGGAATTATTTCAACTGTTCTTCCTTATTTCTTTTACACAAAAGGTCTTGAAAATCTTGAATCGGGTAAAGCTGCTATTCTTGTTGCGGTTGAGCCTCTTGTGGGCTCCGTAATAGGAATGACTTTTTTGAACGAAAGTCATAATGCGTTAAAAATAACCGGTGTCTTTCTGATTCTAATATCTATAGTATTGCTGAATATCAGGTTTAATGAGGTGAAAAACAATGAAAAATAAAATATGCCCGTCAATGATGTGTGCCGATATTTTCGACTTGAAAAACATTGTTTCTGTTTTTGAAAAAACAAATATTGATTATCTGCATATTGATATAATGGACGGCTGCTTTGTGCCGAATTATACTCTCGGCACTGATTATTGCAGGATGCTGAAAGAACACACAGCTATTCCGCTGGATATACATTTGATGATAAATGAACCTGAAAATAAAATTGATTGGTTCCCGATAGATGAAAAAGATTATGTTTCCGTTCACTGCGAAAGCACAAATCATTTGCAAAGAGCACTTTCACGCATAAAAGAAAAAGGTGCTAAAGCAATGGTTGCGCTCAATCCCGCTACGCCATTGTTTGCTGTTGAGAATGTTCTTGACGATATTGACGCTGTTTTGATAATGACTGTTAATCCGGGATATGCCGGGCAAAAACTAATACCGTCAACACTTAAAAAGATAAAATCCGCCAGGGAGTTTCTTGACAGCAGGGGATACAAAGATATTGAAATTGAGGTTGACGGCAATGTCAGTTTTGAAAACGCGGTCAAAATGAAAAATGCAGGTGCAAATATGTTTGTTGTCGGCTCGTCGGGGATTTTCAAAAAAGAATTTTCACTTGAAGAAGGCATTGAAAGATTTCGTATGGCTGTTAAATCATAACCACTAGTAAACTAGTGGTTTGAGCAGGCCCTAAAGGGCCGCCTACTGGCTTGCCGACTGGAAGTCGGCATTGAAAT
>ONON01000078.1 GCA_900319455.1 uncultured Eubacteriales bacterium | reverse complement strand
TTTCTACAATACAGGCGAAATTATTCTTCAGAATAATGAGCAGGGCATTTTTGACCTGCTGAGCGGCTCGAAAATCGAGCCGGGACTTTGTAACAAGCTGTTTCGCGCCACCTTGTTCCACAGCTTGTTACAAAGTCCATCAATAAATCTCTCTTTTAAAGAGAATGAAGATTTGCTTATGAATTACTGCTTGTTTAAAATGTCTTCTAAGTCGGTTTATGAAGATTTTTGCCCATACTGTTATATTATTCGTGTTGGTTCTTCTTCTCACGGCAAAACCAAAGAACATATGCTTACCGATCCGATTAAAATCGGTGAGTTTTTGCTTAAAGATACTGAAAATAACATTAATTTATACAGGCAGTCATCCCGGTATTATGTTACAAAACTTATAAAAGCAATAACATTCAATTATAACAATACAGAAATAGATGCATCATTAAAGAATGAATCCAGAAGAAAGCTTAAAGGCTTTTTAAAGAAATATTTTAAGACAGAAGAAAAACAATTAAAAAAATATCTTGCGTTATTAGCGTGCTTTTTCCCTCGCATTTATAACTTTTTACATAAACTGTATCTTTCAGGGAGATAGATATGTTATTTAATTCACTGGAGTTTATACTGTTTTTTCCTATTGTTGCAACAGTATATTTTCTCATTCCGCATAAATTCAGATGGGCGTTCCTTCTGGCTGCAAGTTATTTTTTTTATATGTGCTGGAATCCCTCATATGCATTGTTGCTTCTGACATCTACCGCGGTAACATACACTGTCTCAATTATGATGCCGAAAGGCAAATCACGGCGCGCAAAAAAGGTGCTGCTTACAGTAGGCATAGCAGTAAATCTTGCAATTCTTTTTACATTTAAATATTTCGAGTTTTTCACATCGGGGTTGTATTATGTTCTTGACCGTCTGAATGTTCAATATTCACCCATCGGCTATTCACTTTTACTCCCTGTTGGCATTTCGTTTTATACCTTTCAGGCGCTTGGCTACTCGATTGATGTTTACAGGGGAGATATTGAACCGCAAAAACATTTCGGCAAATATGCTCTTTTCGTGTCTTTTTTTCCTCAGCTTG
The DNA here is from genome assembly GCA_900319455.1 of uncultured Eubacteriales bacterium. Taxonomy (GTDB): domain Bacteria; phylum Bacillota; class Clostridia; order Oscillospirales; family Acutalibacteraceae; genus CAG-177. Next base: position 2,885 of record ONON01000078.1, on the reverse strand, counting down.
TCGCCGGACCGATTGAACGCAGTAAAAATCTTTTGCCCCAATTTGAGAAAATACACCGTTTTGACTACAGCAACGCCGTAAACGGTTTGAAATTGATGCTTTGGGGTTATTACAAAAAAATTGTAATAGCCGACACGGTTTGCGTCGCGGTTAACACCGTGTTCAATAATATAAAGGTTTTTGACGGCATAGCTATAATAATAGCAACACTGTTGTTCTCGATTCAGATTTTTTGTGATTTTTCAGGTTACAGTGATATTGCAAGAGGATGCGCGCTTGTAATGGGCTTTAAACTGATGAAGAACTTTGAACACCCGTATTTCTCACATTCACTCAAAGAATTCTGGGGTAGTTGGCATATTTCATTATCCACATGGTTTAAGGACTACTTATACATTCCGTTAGGCGGTAACCGCAAAGGCAAAATCCGCCGCTGCATAAATCTGCTCATTACTTTTTTGGTCAGCGGGTTATGGCACGGGGCAAACATCACTTTTGTTATCTGGGGTGCCGTTCACGGCTTGCTTCAGATTATCGGCGGAATTACAAAACCTTTAAGAGATAAGGTTTTTAATTTTAAATCAGGAACTTTGGCATATTATTTGCGCAATGCGACAGGTGTAGCCGTAACATTTATTACAGTATGTTTTGCTTGGATTTTTTTCAGAGCGGATTCGTTTTCGGATGCTGTTTACGCGGTTTCGCATTTATTTGACTGGGGAACTCTCAGCTTTTCATATATTTTCAGCGAATTAAAACTTATTTTCGGCACACGCGCTGAATTTTACAGGCTTGTTGCGACGGTTCCTCTTTTTATTGTTCTTTCGATTTTTGACAGGTACAAATCCGTTAACATTGTTTTTTCAAAACTTTGTTCACCGGTCAGGGCGTTTATTTATGTTATGTTTATAACATATATTTTACTTTTTGCGCGCGCTGAAATGCAGGATTTTATATATTTTCAATTTTGACAGGGGCATATTTGTGAAAAATAAAGGTTTAAAATTTGCAGTTAAATCAGCAGCACTGTTGCTGTCGGTCTGCATATTAATCGTAATAATCAATTTCGCTTATGTAAGAGGTTATTATTATCGCGATGTTTACGGCGAAATAGAAAAAATGAAAAATGTTCCGTATAATATAACAATGGCGAATTTCGGAACAAGCCACGGCCTTTCCTGTTTCAGATATCCGGAAAATGATAAAACAAAGTTTAATTTTGCTCTTTCCGGTGAAGATATTTATCACGATTTTGCCACATTGAAGCAGTTTTCCGATCATCTTGAAAACGGATGCATAGTAGCAATACCAACCTCATATTTTTCTTTTTGTATGTCAACAGAAGAACCGTCTCAAAAAAGATATTATATTTATCTTGACCGCAAATACATTAGACAGTTCAGTTTTGAATCTTTGATAAACGCTAAGTATTTTCCGGTTCTCAGAAGCGGTGAATTTATTATAAAAGATTTGATAAAGGATCAGGAACATGACATAGGTGCGGAAATGATGGATAACAATACTGTTGTCAATGAAGATATAACAAACAGTATTACGGAAAACAGCGGCGGTAATTCAGCGCAATCTGTCAGTTCGGCCTTAGATGCGCAATTAATCGCTCATGCGAAAGGCAGGGCGGAAAGCTGGCGCTCCGGATATATGGTTGCCGGAAAAATCTTTATCAATAAAAACACGGAACTTTTGATTGAAATGGTAACCTATTGCTATGAAAGCGGCTTTAAACCTTTGCTTGTTACCACCCCCGTGTATTATGCGTTGAACGAAAGATTTACCGAAAAAGAACTTAACGAATGCTATTTCAATCCTGTTAACCGTGTTGTTGAGGCGACAGGTGTTCCGTACCTGAATTTGTCACATGACCCTCAACTTTCAGTTAATCCGGAATATTATTCCAACAGCGACCATATGAATTCCGTCGGCGCAGCCGCATTTTATAAAAGATATTCGGAGTTTTTATTTGAAACAGGTTACTGTGCGGAGTAATAATATGGATTTAATAAGCGTAATAATTCCCGTTTACAATGTTGAAAAATATCTCGACACCTGCGTTGAATCCGTTGTGGGGCAGACTTATAAAAACCTTGAAATAATTCTTGTTGATGACGGCTCAACGGATAACTGCCCCGCGATGTGTGATACCTGGGCGAGCAGAGACCCTCGCGTTAAGGTCATACACAAGCAAAACGGAGGGCTGTCTTCCGCAAGAAATGCGGGATTGAAAACCGCAAGAGGAGATTTTGTCGGATTTGTTGACAGCGATGATGTTGTTTCTGCGGATATGTATGAGAAGTTATTCTCAGTTTTGATAAAAAACAATGCAGACATTGCTCAATGCGGATATTTTATATTTTCGGATTATTCTCAAATTTTTGCCTTTAACAGCAATAAATCGGCGTCTGAAAGAGTATTCAATTCACATAGTGCAGTTAAATCTCTGATCACCGACGGAATGATTTCTGTTATTTGTTGCTCAAAACTTTATAAGAAAAAGGCAATAAAAAATGTTTTCTTTGAAGAAGGCGTCATTAATGAAGATGTACTGTGGACATATCAGGTTTTGGCTAAATCGGATACCATAGCCGCAACAAGTGAAAAACTATATGGTTATTTTCAACGCGAAGGAAGCATTATGAACAGCGCTTACAGCGAAAGGCGATTTGATGCGTTATATGCCCTTGAAAAACGCGCAAATGCGGTCAAAACAGATTTTCCCGACCTTTTTCCTTTTGCGGAGAGGGCTTACGCGGGCGGGTGTATGTATCATTACCAGTGGCTGAGCCGCCTTGAAGATACCGCGGAATACGGAGTCTTCCGCGAACGGCTTCATAAAATGTTTGTGACAGCCGATTTGAAATCCGTGTTCT
>ONON01000001.1 GCA_900319455.1 uncultured Eubacteriales bacterium | reverse complement strand
GTGCCGAGAGCCGCCGCCATTCCGCAGCCGCAATCATTAGTTGCGCTGCCGCCTATACCGATAATGATTTTTTCAGCCCCGCGACTTACAGCGTCGGAAATGAGCTCACCGACACCGAAGGTCGTTGTATCCGCCGCGCTTTTGGGGCTTGCGAGCGGCAGACCGTTTGCCTGAGCCGATTCGATAACGGCTGTTTTGCCGCAAAGAAGATACTGCGCGCAGACTTTTTGAAAGTTTGGCCCGGTAACCGTACATTCAATTCTTTTGCCGCCGATTATATTTTCAAAGCAGTCAAGAGTACCCTCACCGCCGTCGGCAACGGGTATTTTTTTTATGTGCGCGGAGGGAATAATCTTTTTTATTTCTTCCTGCGCAATATCCGCGACGCGCACCGCGCTCAATGTGCCTTTAAAACTGTCGGGAATGATTATAATATTCATAAGACTACCTTGAGCGTTTTTATTTCAAACGGTTTAAAAACAAGGTTGACGGTGTTGCCGTCGGAAGCGACGGGAGAACAGTCCTCTTCCATAAGGTTACATTCGCAAACCTCCTTTATATCAACGCCAAATGACACTTCGCAGGGAGTATGCTTATTCCATGTTTCATACATTCTGACTATCAGCGCGTCACTGTCTTCCGCTTTTTTAAGGGTTTCAATTATAACATTTGCTTTGTCGGCGCTCACAAGCGAAAACTCTGTTCCCAACCCTTTGTTGCTCTGCTCGGTGTTTACACAGTAAAGCGGAACATTGAGGCTGTATGCCTCATGGACTACATCTGATGAGCAAACGGCTCCGCTGTGCGGGTACAGAGCGTAGGTGAAGGTGTGCCTTTCTCTGTCTTGCAGGTGATTGGGTCTCTCCTGACTTCTCAGCATAGAAGGCATAATTCTGCCGTCTTTTACCGACCAGCCGTATTTACAATCACTCAGCACGGAAAGGCCGAAACCGTTGTCGGACAAATCCGCCCATTTATGGCCGCAAACCTCAAACTGAGCGTAATCCCATGTTGTGTTTCGGTGGGTTGTGCGCTGAAGGTTGCCGAACTGAATATCAAAAGTCGCTCTGTCGGCGTTGACATCAACGGGATAATCGCCTTTAAGGAGCACCTGCCTCTCCTGCCAGTCAACATCATAAACAATGTCAATTCTCGCGGTGTGAGGATAAAAAATATAATACTGAGTAATTGTTGAGAGATTGTATTTGCGAACGATTTTGACAACAGTGCGAACAGGGCCGCTTTCAACAACCTCTTTACTCTGAACATCGTTGATTATCTGATATTTTTCGCCGTAATAGCATTTGATATCCCACGCTTCATCGCTGTGAGGTCTGTCTTCAAAAGCGTAAAGCCTGCCGAGGATTTCGCCTTCGGGCGCGACAAATCTGCCGGTCTCTTTGTGATAAAGAGAGGCAATGTTCATATCACCGTCAAAGTCAAATTTGAAGTATTCGTTTTCGGCACCCGAAATATCCGCGCAATAATCGGATTTTACGGAAGCAACATTTTCTTCTAACTTGAAAACCTTGAACCCTTTTGAAGGAACATTTTTCGCGAGGAAGGCAAGCCTGCCGTCAAAGGTTTTCTGTGAAGGCAGAACGGTTCCGTCGGAATCATAAACAACGGTATTTTCATAGGGCATATCCGTTATTACAACCTCACTGCGTTTAAAGCCCAGAGTGTTTTCGACAACAAATGAGCTGCCTTCTGTTGCAGCCTTCATCGCAACGGAGTGCGCCGCCTGTTTTGCCATTTCTCCGCCTTCGGATAAAAGTTTAAGATATTCTTCTTTTGAATCCTCATAAACAGCCGCGATAGAAGAGCCGGGAATAATGTCATGGAACTGGTTTGTGAGGATTATCTTCCAGCCTTCAAGGAGTTTTTCGGCAGGGTATTCGCCGGTGCCGAAAATGTGGGCCGTTTCGGCAAGCGTTTCAATATCGTGGTAAAGATACTCGCTTTTGCGGTTAAAACGCTTGTTTCGCGACTGTGATGTGAGTGTTCCGCGGTGAAATTCGAGATAAAGCTCGCCCGCCCATTCGGGAAGGTAAGGATTGCCGGAAACGTCGTTTTTAAGGCGGTCAAAAAAGTCACGGGAAAACTCCATTTTGACCTCGGGGCAGCCGGGCACGCCTTTTGCCATACGAATGCCGCACTCAAGCTGACCCCTTGTCGGTCCGCCGCCGCCGTCGCCGTGGCCGAAACTCATAAGGACGTTGTTATTGAGGTTTTTGTTACTGTATCTGCGCCAGCCGCCTATTACCAGATCCGGGCGGAGATGCGCGTTGTAGGTTGTAGTCCAGCCGTCATCCGAACAGCTCATACTCGGTATAAAGTGAGACAGAATTTTTGTGCCGTCAATGCCCTTCCAGTTAAATGTGTCAAACGGGAATTTGTTATATTCACACCACGAAATTTTTGTGGTCATAAAGTATTCTATTCCGGAAAGTTTCATAATCTGAGGCAGCGCGCCGCTGTAGCCGAATACATCCGGAAGCCAGAGAATGCGGTTATCTTTGCCGAATTCCTCACGGAAAAATCTTTTGCCTACAAGGATCTGACGCACGAGCGATTCGCCTGAAATCACATTGGTATCCGCCTCAACCCACATTCCGCCTTCAGGTTCCCACTGACCGCGGCTGACAGCGGCTTTGATTTCTTCATAAAGCTCGGGATAATCCTGTTTAACAAACTCATAAAGCTGAGGCTGCGACGACATAAATTTATATTCGGGGTATTCCTTCATTAAATTTATAACCGTAGCGAATGAGCGCCCGGCTTTCTGCCTTGTTTGTTTGAGGCGCCAGAGCCAGGCCGTATCAATATGCGTGTGACCTATGGCTGATGTTACGGCGTCAAAACTCTTGCCGTAAATGTTTGCTTTAAGATAAGCCGCCGCCTCTCTGACAGAGTTTTTAAACACATCAAAATCGGCAGTGGACAGCTCAAGCAGATTTGCCGCCGCGTTGAGATGCCTGATTATTTCAATTCTCGGCAAATCATCCGCTCCGTAGGAATGGGCTGTTTCCCACGGCACGGCAAAATCGAAATAAAGACTTCTGAGCTCTTTGTCAAGGACTTTCAAAGCACCTCTCAACTGTATGGGGCCTCTGTATGACCAGTCATCGCAATAAGCGCTCAAAACAATGTCAAATGTCTCTCCCGCTTTTGCGGGGTCGCCTAAAAAAATATATGTATGGTTATGGTCAATCGCCTGAACCATTTTGCCGTTTAAATAAACAATAAACTGCTCGGCGTTTGAAGTCCAGGAATCGTGCGGGTACGGGGTGATGTCATAAACAACTGTTTTGCCGTCAAATTCGCCGGGAATTGTTACTGTTTGCTTAAACCTGCAGTATTGCTCCCTTTCGCCCCAGAAATCATTTTTGCCGAAAGGTTTCCATTCCCCCTCATCTATTTTTGAGAGGTCAAACTCACCGTCGCAAAACAGAAAATCACCTGTATCTTTTGAGTCGAGATACCTGCGCTCCGCAAGCGAATTCATAGTTTTTCTGAGCCTTTGCATAAGCATTTCGCGCTCGTTGTTTTTATCGACAAAATCAATATCAAACCGTGACATAATTCCTCCTTAGTGTTAAGGCGGGAAATAAATCCCGCCCGTGTTTTCAATAAATATTCAGGTTGAAATCAAAGAAGAGAAGCCGCGTCCTCATCAAGGAATACGGTAACATCGGAGTGCTGCTGAAGGATTGAGGCGGGACATCTCGGCGTAACCTCGCCTTTAATCATATCGTGAACCGCCTGCGCCTTTGCTTTGCCGGTGGCGATAAATATAATTTTTCGCGCCTTCATTATTGAACCTATGCCCATTGTCATAGCGTAGCGCGGCATGGGAATATCATCAAAATAAATTGAGTTGGCTTCAATGGTGCTTTCGGTAAGCTTGACTTTATAAGCCTCGCCCGAGAATTCATCCGCCGGCTCATTAAACGCTATGTGGCC
>ONON01000012.1 GCA_900319455.1 uncultured Eubacteriales bacterium | reverse complement strand
TGCCCTGTGGTTGACAGACCGGCGGCAACGCACATCATATTGCCTTCGGCAATTCCCGTGTCAATAAATCTGTCGGGAAAAGCTTTTTTGAACATACCCGTTTTTGTTGCCGCCGCAAGATCGGCGTCAAGAACAATAACTTTATCATTTTTTTCGCCAAGCTCCACAAGCGCTTTGCCGTAAGCTTCGCGTGTAGCCATTTTTACTGTTTCAGCCATTATGTTTCATCCTTTCCCGATTAAATTAAGCTTCCAGCTCGGCGAGCTGTGCTTTAAGCTCACTCATCGCCTGTTCATACTGTTCTGTGTTAGGTGCGGCACCGTGCCATGAAGCCTGATCTTCCATATAGGAAACGCCTTTGCCTTTGACACTGTTGGCGATAATAACAGAGGGTTTGCCCTTAAATTCGGAAGCCTGTTTAAACGCTGCGTCAATCTCATCAAAGCTGTGGGCGCAGATTTCAATAACATTCCAGCCGAATGCCTTGAATTTTTCGGGAACCGGGTAGGGAGAGTTGACATCGGCAATTTTGCCGTCAATCTGAAGGCCGTTGAGATCCACAACCGCGCAGAGATTGTCAAGCCCTTTCGCGGAAGCGTACATAGCCGCCTCCCAAACCTGACCTTCCTGAATTTCGCCGTCGCCGAGGATTGAGTAAACTCTGAAAGACTTGCCGGAAAGTTTGCCGCCCAGAGCCATTCCGCAGGCAACTGAAATCCCCTGCCCGAGTGAGCCGGTGCTCATATCAACACCGGGGGTATATCTCATACTCGGATGACCCTGAAGGTATGAATCGGGTTTTCTTAAAGTTTTGAGATCCTCAACAGGGAAAAAACCTTTAAGGGCAAGAACGGCATAAAGCGCAGGTGCGCAATGACCTTTTGAGAGAACAAAGCGGTCTCTGTCTTCCCACTGAGGATTATCGGGATCGACATTCATCTGATGAAAATAAAGGTAGGTCAAAATATCCACACATGAAAGGGATCCGCCGGGATGACCGGATTTTGCGTTGTAAACGCCCTCAATAATTCCGATTCTGGCGTTACAGGCTTTGATTTTTAACTGTTTTTTTACAACTGCATCCATTGCAGGCACCTCCTGTAATAATAAGCGGTATTTACCGCAAATATTTATTCTGTGATATTCCTTAAACCCGATTTTTTTAAAAAACCGGTAAAATAGCTTGGCAATTCCGATTTAACAACAATGCGTTGACCGCTTGAAGGGTGAGTAAAGCCGAGAACGCCCGCGTGCAGGCATTGACCGTTTAAACTTGTTACACCGTTTGACGGCCCGTAAACCGGATCTCCGGCAACAGGGTGGCCGATATAAGCCATATGAACTCTTATCTGATGAGTTCTTCCTGTTTCAAGCTTCAGCCTCACTAATGAAAAATCCGTTGATTCATCGATTACCTCATAATGGGTAACCGCGGGGCGTGAGTATCTGTCGGTAACACACATCATTTTACGGTTTTTTGCGCTTCTGCCTATCGGAGCGTCAACAACGCCTTTTAATTCTTTCAGTCTGCCGCGAACAACCGCCATATATTCACGGTCAAGTGAATGCTCTTTGATTTGCCCCGCGAGTGAAATGTGGGCAAAATCGTTCTTAGCGACAAGAAGCAGACCGCTTGTGTCTTTATCTATTCGGTGAACTATTCCGGGCCTGATTACACCGTTTATTCCTGAAAGGGTGCCGGAACAGTAATACATTAAAGCGTTGACCAGAGTTCCGTCGTAATTACCCGCCGCAGGATGAACAACCATACCTCTCGGTTTGTTGACAACAAGCAAATCATCATCTTCATAACGAATGTCAAGCGGTATGTTCTGCGCTACCGCTTCAAGTTCGCGCGGCGCGGGAACAATAAACTGGATGAGCGCCCCTTCGTTCGGCTTATAATTCTTGGCAACAGCCTTACCGTTGACAAAAACGGAGGAAGATTGAAGAAGCGATTGAACAAATGACCTTGAAAGCGCCGGAACAGCGGATACTATTATTTTATCTATTCTCTGCCCCGAATTTTCAGAAGAAACAACAATTTCAACCGGTTCTTCAGTGCCGATTACAATTCCGTCACCTGGCATCTTCATCACCTCTGCCGTTACCGGATGCGCTTTTGCTTTTTTTCAGGCCTGAAAACAGTTCATAGCCGGCAAGCATAAAAGCGCCGACTGTAATAAAACAATCCGCAACATTGAAAACAGCGAAATTGACAAAAAGCGGTTCGATAAAATCAACAACAAATCCGTTTGAAACTCTGTCAATCATATTGCCTATTCCGCCGGAAATAACGAGGATAAGCGAAATATCGGCAATGATACTGTGTGATTTTCTCATCATCAGATAAATCAGACAGGCAACAATAATCACCGATGTTACAGCCGATAAAATGACTGTATTGCCGGAAAAAGAACTGAACGCTGCACCTGTGTTCTTAACATAAGTCAAACGAAACAGGCCGAAAAGGAAATCTTTTGTTCCGTGAGTTTCAATATAATTTGTAACAGAATATTTTATAAACTGATCCAGCCCCGCAAGAGCAATAATGACTATCAGCGAAACAAACTGAAACATATTAATCAGTTGTCAAAAAAACCGCTGAAAAGCGACTGACTGTCATCATCGTCATCATCGGCGATATCATCAAGATTGATTTTAAAGCCGGTGAACTCTTCTTCATCTTCATTTTCGTCAGTTTCAGCTTCAACAGAAGATGTAACGGATTCGCTTTCCTGTGTAACAGGTTCTTCCTGTGAGGCAACAGTCTCTTCAGGCTCCGGTGTTTGTTCTGTTTCAGCAGGCTCGGCGGCTTCCTCCTCGGGTTCAGCAGGTTTCTCTTCGGGAGCTTCGGGTTCTTGCTCAGCTTCGGTTTCAACCGCTTCAGAGGGCAGTTCATATTTCTCAACATCTTCGGCAACAGCCTCAACCTGTGCTTCGAGCTCTTCGGAGGATACAACAGGAACCTCGGCAGGCTCTGCTGATATTTCAACCTCAGGCTCAGCAGGCGTTTCAGCGGCAATGTTTTCAATATTCGGTTCATCCGCTATATCATCAAGCAGTGAGAGCTGCTTTTCGCACACATCACCCACTGATGACTTATAGATGCCCACTTCTTCTTTAAGGCGAGCGGCCTGAGCGGTATAAAACTCAAATCTTTTTTTGCTGTCGCCGATAATTTCTTCCGCCTTTTTTCTGGCGTCGGCTATGGTAGCCTCTGCTGTTTCATTCGCAGCGGAAACAGCAGCCTGCGCGTCTGTCTTGGCTTTTTCTATATAAGCCTGAACTGTTTGTTTTGTTTTATCGACAAAATCTTTGGCGTTTTTTCTTGCCGCTTCAATAATTTCGGATCCCTCCGCTTTTGCGGCAGCTACGGTAGCGGCTTTTTCATCCTCAGCCTCGCGGCGAACCGCCTTGGCGGTGCGTTCGGCGGTAAGAAGAGTTGTTTTTATTGTATCTTCTTCAGCGCGGTATTCTTCGATTTTTTGGGCGAGAATGCCCATCTTCTTCATAAGGTCGGCGTTTTGAGCTGAAAGCTGCTCATAAGAATCCGCCGTGCTTTTAAGAAAAGCGTCAACTTCCTCTGCGCGGTACGCACCTTTGCCTACCAATGTAAACTGCGCGTTTGAAATCTGTTCGGGTTTAAGCATAATTTATGACTCTCTTTCTTTCTAAATGTCAATAATTTTCTGTTTCACCGATTTCGGAATACTCCTCGCTGGAAACCGAAACATTGTAAGGCGTTATAACAAACGCCTTTTCGGCGATAGGATTGAATGAACCGTCAATCGCGTATGTTACACCGTAGAGGATGTCAATAACTCTCTGTATTGCATCAGCGGGACATTCTTCAAGATTAAGAACAACAATGCGCCCCTGTTTGAGAATATCGGCAACCGAACCCACCTCGGAGACGCCGGAAACCTTTTTTAC
>ONON01000156.1 GCA_900319455.1 uncultured Eubacteriales bacterium | reverse complement strand
TATTCTTTCAATTCCCAAAACAACAAACGGGAAAAACACCATAGCGTCTATCCACATAAGATCCCAATAATATGCTATAAACCAACCGCACATACAATAAATAACACCGAAACCGGCGGTCGCGAAATCAGTTCTGTTATATGATTTTTTGAGATAATATGTGAATGACGCCGCCGCAAGAGCGGATTTTGAAAAAATCATGGCGGCAATGGCCTCGGTAACATTTTTGTGGCCGAATATCAAAACAAATATTGCAGAAGGGCTGCAAAGATAATTATAAAAATTACCTAAAAAAGATGAGCCCATTCCCGTTTCCCATGAATACATAAAACTTTTAAGTCCGGTTACTCTGTCATAAAGCTCGGCAAAAAGAGGGCAATACTGATGGTACATATCCATTCTGAGAATGGTAATATCACCGAAAGGAATCATATCGTAGCAATAAGCGATTATAAGACTTATTACCGCTGCGCAAACCGCCGCGAGCCAGCAGTAACAGTTATTTATAAAAATTTTATTAAAAAATGTTCTGAAAAATGATTTGTTACTCATTTATTCCTCCGCAAAACAGTAAAATGCAAATTAAGCTGTAAAATCTAATTTATTATATTATAATTTTTATAAAATTTCAATTTTTTTATTTTATTAAAAAACTTGTATATTTTTATATTTATGTTATACTATTTTACAATTATGTTGTTTTTCGGGAGGAGCAAAATGGCAAGAAGAGAATCTCGTGAGCAAGCTTTTATCCTAATGTTTGAAAAATCATTTCAAAAAGATTTGGATATGAAAGAAATGATTGATATTAATATTGCCAATGAATTAATCGAACATGACGGTTTTGCCCAGGAACTTGCTGTAAAAGCAAGTGAAAACATTGAAGAAATAGATTCCGTGATTGAAAAATATTCTGTCGCAAGAAAAATGAACAGAATCTCAAAAGTTTCGTTATCTGTTCTCAGAATTGCAATTTGTGAAATGCTGTTTTTTAAAGACATTCCTTACGGTGTTTCAATTAATGAAGCAGTTGAAATATGCAAAAAATATGCATCAGAGGACGAATACGCCTATGTGAACGGTCTGCTCGGCGCATTCGCCAGAAACAGTGAGGTTGATTAATGCGCTCACTCGGCATAGATACAAGCAACTACACAACATCCGTGGCTCTTTATGACGGTAACACAAACTCCGTTATTCAAAAAAAGAAGCTTTTACCTGTAAAAACCGGCGAAAGAGGAATCCGTCAAAGTGATGCGGTTTTTCATCATACAAATCAGTTATATAAACTGCTTGAGGATCTTTTCTCCGAAACGGATGCCGATTTTTCGGTAACAGGATATTCAGAAAAGCCGAGAAATGTTCAAGGCTCATATATGCCATGCTTCAATGTGGGCATAAACACCGCAAGAAGTATTTCCGCGGCAAAAAAAATACCTTGTTTCGGTTTTTCGCATCAATGCAATCACATCGCGGCCGCGCTGTATTCGGCAGGGAAATTTAACAGCCTTAAAAATGAACGCTTTATTGCGTTTCATATTTCCGGCGGAACAACAGAAATGCTGCTTGTAACTCCAAGTAAAAAAGATTTCTTTTCCGCCGAAATTATCGGCGGTACTCTTGACCTTAACGCAGGGCAGGCGATTGACAGGGCAGGGGTATTGATGGGGCTCAAATTTCCCTGTGGTGAACAGCTTGAAAATCTGGCTTTATCATCAGAAAAGGATTACCGTATTAAAATATATTCCGAAGGCGGTTTTTTCAGTTTTTCCGGGTTGGAAAACAAATGCATAAAGATGTATGAACAAAACGCGGAAAAATGTGATATTTCAAAATTCTGCCTTGATTATATTTTCTGTGCAGTAAACGGAATGACCGAATTCGCAATAAACAAATACGGCAATATTCCGCTTGTATATTCCGGCGGAGTTATGTCCGACTCAATTATCAGAAATAAACTGTCCGAAAAATATACAGGTTTTTTTGCGTCTCCTCAATTTTCATGTGATAACGCAGCCGGAGCTGCCTTAATGGCGTATGAAAGGGGTTTGAAAGATTGACTCCCGTTATTCTGACAGTTACACAAGTTAATAAATATATCAAATCTGTTTTTGACGCCGATTTGAATTTACAGTCTGTTTTTATAAGCGGAGAAATCTCAAATTTTGTCAATCACAGGTCCGGTCATTATTATCTGACGCTGAAAGACGACGGAGCTGAAATAAAATCCGTTATGTTCCGCTCAGCCAACGCAAAGCTTAAATTTCTGCCTGAAAACGGGATGAAGGTTGTTTGCAAAGGC
>ONON01000168.1 GCA_900319455.1 uncultured Eubacteriales bacterium | reverse complement strand
TTCACATCAGGCATGAAGGGCGCGGGCTTCAAATCGGCTTCGGGCGCAGGCAGCCTTTCAAACGACAGCATTTACCAGAACGGCTCCAATGTTTACTTCAGATGGTATTCCGCCCTTTCAAAATACGGTGCGAATTTGAACACAAGTCAATGTGCTTATTGCGGTAAGTATTTTAATGAAGATACTCTTTTGCAACACGAAGATGAGTGCGAGAACTGCCCTTATTCAATACTTGAGATAAACGGGGTGAAATATTACAAGTGCCTTAATTGTGGGCTTGTTATTCCTTACGGTGATTTTAAAACCCACTATGGAACCTGCATATAACAGTTAAGATTTTTATCTTAAAGGCAAATCGCATTAAAGCAATAAGCAATATAATAATTGCCATACAGTAATTTATGCAAAACATTTTTCAACCAGTTTTGAAAAAACTCGCCGTCGGAAATTATTTGCATTAACAAAATACTAAGCGCCGGAATCATCGCTTAAATTGTTGATTTCGGCGCTTAATTTGACTTATACACATTATCTTGATATGATATAACCATATAAGCCAAACGGGGCACGGTTGAGGGTAAACATAAAAAATACACCTGTATTCGGGTACGCCCGCCCCGCTTATTTGCCGATAAAGCGGCTTTGATTAATATAAAAATATACGGGAGAGATTATGAGTAAAAAAATTGTGGCGGTTAACGCCGGGCCCAGAAACGGCTGGAACACGGACACACTTATTCGCGAAGCGGTTAAAGGCGCCGAGTCGGCGGGCGCTCAGGTGCAAAAATTCGACCTGTTCCGCCTTGAAAAATACACGGGCTGTATTTCCTGCTTCGGCTGTAAAAGAGAAAAATTCAAAGGGCACTGCATTTGCCGCGACGGGCTCACTCCGGTGCTTGACGCCGTGCGTGAAGCGGACGGGCTTATTATAGGCTCGCCGAACTATCTCAGTGAAATGACAGCCTCGTTCCGCGCTTTTTATGAGCGCCTGATTTTTCAAAATCTGACATATAATCTTGAAACACCGTGTTGCAATGAGCGCTTTATTCCCGTGCTTCTGATTATGACAAGCAACGCGCCCGACACCGCTTATAAGATACTTCTTGACAATTATAAAAACACGCTGGATAATTTTGTGGGGCCGACAAAGGTTTTAGTCAGTGGCAACACTCTGCAAATCAGGGATTATTCCAAAACCGACTGGGCGTGGACGCTGTTTGACATTGCCGAAAAGCAAAAACGCCGTGAAACGGTATTTCCTGCAGAATGTCAGAAGGCGTATGAAGCCGGACGCAGTTTAGTTAAATGATTATTAATACCAAACAAATCACAAAGCCATAAAAAAGGGGAAAAGAGTGATGAATATTCTTAAAAAAGCAACAGCAATTATCCTCTCTGCCGCAATTGTTGCGGCTTCATCCGTCAGCGCTTTTGCCGCTAACGGAGACAAGGAGGGCTACGGATTTTTTGAACACGCATTTGACAATGCGTTCAGTGTTGTTCAAAACGGTCTTTTTGCTGCTCTGACCGCTCTCAATGTCCGTTTCGGAATGACAAACGCAAAGGATTATAAAATCGGTCAAAGCGATTATTTCTATTCCGGAACAGACGGCAAGGTAAGCGGACCCGGCTGGAAAGCGGGCTTCGCCGACAACAGCGTCATACCCGAAAAATGGCGCCGCGATGCACAGGGCAACCCTGACCCCGACGGCTACTGCCTTGACAAGATGCACAGCGGAGGCGGCTACCAGGCGGAAATTGATAAAATCTACTCGGGTCAAAACGTTAATGTTCTTGTTCTTACCAACGGCTGTGACAAAAACGGCAACGGCAAAAACGACCTCATAATTATGGTGAGCGTTGACGGCGTAGGTATAACAAGTCTGACCTGCCGCGATATAAGAAAAGGCATAGAAGAAAAGCTCAGCCGACACGGCATAACATCCGAAGATATTCTCTCCTGCACAATAAGCGCGACTCACTGCCACGCAGGTCTTGACATTCAGGGAATGTATTGGAAGAGAATACTCGGCGTTCTTGCCGCCAACCTTATCAAACGCTTTATTCCCGGCCAGTATATGCTCACTCTCGAAAAGGATATGCACGACACACTCATTGAAAAGACATCCGATGCCGTTGACAGAGCTTTTTCAGGTATGGAGAGCGGAAATCTCTCTTTTTTCAACACCGATGAAGTAAACGGCGCGAGAGACAAGTTCAACAGCGGCGCAAAAACACAGAACAGATTTTCATCATTTATTTTCGAGTCAGAGAGCGGCAAGAAAACTATCGTCTCCAACATCGGCGCCCATCCTGTCTCTGCAAACGCGCAAAGCACTCATATGACCGACTGCGACTACCCCTACTATATGAAGCTGGCAATGAAAGATGCCGGTTATGATTTCCTTTTTATTCAGGGTGCGCAGGCGGGCGTTTCAACTGCAGACGCGGAAATCAGCAGAGATGTCGAAGAATGGGCGGCTTCAAAGGCGCTTTCAAGAGATGAATGGATAAACAGATACGGCGAAGAGATTACGGCGGAGCTTTATGAGAGCTGTGAACCCGGTTTCGGCGATATGTATAAAAAAGGCTATGCCCTCGCGCATTTTGTAATTGATGCCGCAGGTGAAAAGGAAGAGGTTGCCCCCGTTGTCAGCATTAAGGCAACGGAAATGCTTATTGACTGCGACTTCGGCCTTCTTCAGCTCGGCGCATCTTCGGGCGTGCTCGGTTTCAATGCGGTACGCTCTTCAACGGCGAAAAGCGGTTACGGCGTTATTGTTGAAATCGGCTATATTGAACTCGGTGAAAATGTCGCCTTCATAACCGTCCCCGGTGAGCTTTCACCCGCCTGCGTTTACGGCACAAAAGAGGGCTATGACGGAAACACCAAATGGGAGGGCCCGCAATCCTGGAGCAGTAAAAACTGGGAATACAGAACACTTGAGGATATGGTCAGGGAAGCATCCGGCGACAGTGATAAGCAAGTAATTGTAATGGGCATAACAAACGACGCCATCGGCTATAATCTGCCTGATACAATCACAACAAAGGGCATTATCACTCCTCTTATCATATATAACGGCGACGGCGGTGATGAGATTGCCAACTCAATGCTTCTTACTCTTTCGGGCAAAAGCGCTTCCGACATTGTAAAGGGCTTCGGTATGCTTCTTGATGTCAAAGCAGAAAAATAACAGAATAACAATACAGGAGAATAAAAAAGATTATTAAAGTCATTAAATTTAGAAAAGACGGTTTTTATTCACAGCCTTTCGCCTTTGGCGGCGAGGAAGGCCCGGAGAAATTCGATAAGTCTGTCAGATACCGCGGTTCGCTCCAGAATTATCTTATCGACACGGGAGATGAGGTTATTCTGGTTGACACGGGGCTGCCCGCCGGCACGCCTGAAGAAGCGCCGGATGAAAACACCCCCGCATATACAGGTAAAGATATATGTTCTTATATGGAAGCGTTTGCCGCGCTCGGCTATAAGCCGGAGCAGGTAACAAAAATCCTTCTGACTCATAAGCATTCTGACCATTCGGGCGAGCTTAAATCCTTCCCGAACGCGAAGATATATGTAAACGCCGAAGAGGTTTCCGCCGATGAGTTGCAGGGGATTGACAACATTGTGCCTGTTGCCTTTACAGACGGCGCGTATTACAATTTTCCCGAAAGTCAGAAGATAGGCGACGGTATATTCTATATCAAAGCCAAGGGTCACACAAACGGCAACAGCATTGTCATTGTTGAAAATGACGGACTTTTCTACATGCTTCACGGCGATATTACCTATGTTGACGAAGCGCTTTATGAGAACAAACTGTCGATAGTTTATGATGACCTTGCCGCTGCACGCGAAACCCTTGACAGAGTGCGTGAATTTGTTTCAAAGCACCCGACTGTTTATTGCGGAACACATACCCCTCAGGGATATGAAAACCTTGAGGGCAAAATAGTTGTTGATTTAAGCAACCCGCCCGAAACAATTCCCGCGGGCGAAATAGTCTTCAAAACCGCAACAGGTAAATATGTTTGCTCCATTTGCGGATATGTATATGACCCTGCCGAAAACGACGGAGTGCCTTTTGAGGATTTGCCCGATGACTGGCGCTGCCCCCGCTGCAAGCAGCCGAAAGAAAAGTTTAACAAAGCATAAAAAACAACAGTTCCCGTAAAACGCGCCCCGAAAGGCGCGTTTTACTTTTGAATGCCCGTTGAAATATTTGCTTTATATAATCCGGAGCGGTGTGGTTATGAGTTTTATATTACAGAGATTCGCTTAAGAATTTAAATAATTACTTGTATTAATAAATGAGTTGTGATATAATGCAAAAAATCAAAAGTTTTGACAAATAATACGGAGGCGAAACCGTGAAAAGAATTTTATTGATTTTTTCACTTATTTTTACAGTTGCCCTGGTTTTCAGTCAGGTCTGTGTCGCGCTTGACAGCCCTGTTGCGCCCACACTTACCAACACAAACCCCGCCGCGGGCATCAAAGGCGGCTCATTTGTCATCCCCAATCAGAACCCCGGCAACCTTGCCAACGAGAGTTACAACTCCCCCGGTTACAGCGTCAGAACAGGCAACAATTTTTCAGGTTCCGGCCGCACTACACGAAACGCGGGTAACTATGACAACAATTCCGGCAAGGATGACCCCGCAAGCCCTAATTACACAGGCAACCGCAATGTCAGCCCCGACAATTCTTATACTTCACCCGACACATCGGCGGCAAAGCCGCATTATGAGATTGCCGTTGCGGGCGCGGCGCTTGCTTTTGTTGTGTTGTTTACGGTTGCGAAAACGCACCGTAAAGTTGAGGAAAACTGAAATAAAATATATATGTAAATGGCGTGTGTTTTTGACGCACGCCATTTTTTAAAGGCGGAAAATATGATGAAAAAAGCTGTTTCCTGTTTTATTGCGGTTCTTTTGCTGCTTCTGTGTTCCTGCGAAAAAGCGAAGGAAAGCGTGTTGACAACAACCGTTACCGAAGCAACAACGGCAGGCTTGCCTCCCGCTGACGCTGATGACAGTGAAAAATACCCCGATCCCATTGATTTCAGCGAGTATATGTCGGTAAACCGCGAGGTTTACGCGTTTATCCGTATTCCCGGCACGGGCATAAACTACCCCATTGTTCAAAGCGGCTCAAGCGATGACTATTATCTGCGCCGCGACTGGAAGGGGGAGAAAAACTACAGAGGCTGTATTTACACTCAAAGCGCAAACGCCAAAGAGTTCACCGACCCGGTTACCGTTATATACGGTCACAACACCGATAAAGGCGACATGTTCAGTGAACTGCTTAAATTCAAAGACAGCGCGTTTTTTAACGAAAACGATATTTTCTATATTTTTATTCCCGGCCATATTCTTATTTACAAAATCATTTCAGCTCATACATTCGATGACAGGCATATTCTCAATTCATACGATTTTACATCGCCTGAAGCACTGGAGGATTTTCAGCGCATAATACTCAACCCGACCGCGCTTGAGAAAAATGTTCGTCAAGGCATAGAACTCAACGGACAGAGCGAAATTGTGGTTCTTTCCACCTGCGCTCAGCCCGTGAGCGGCGGCAACCTCAGATATCTCGTAAACGGAGTGTTGGTTAAAGATGTTCTCACGGTTTAAATACACCGAATATCCCAAGGAGGTTCGCAAGAACCTTATTGCCCGCGATAAAGCGAAAAAGCAAAAAAAGAGAACGAGGAAAAAATCCCGGATTGTTCTTGTTGTTTTACTCGCGATATTGCTTGCCGTTGCGGCCGCCCTCTTGCTGTTAATGAAAAAAAGCCGTGACAGCATTCACACCGACAATGACATTGTAATTGAAACAGGCAATATCGGCGTCGCTGACGGCACCGCTCCTGTTATTTATAATTCCGGCAGGCAAATCGTATATAAAGGGCAGCCTTACATCTACAACGAAAACATTGTTTCCGCCGCGTTTCTCGGCATAGACAGAGAAAATCTGGGAACGGATTCCGGAATAATCGGAACCGGCGGCCAGGCTGACACAATCGCCGTTGCGCTTTATGACACATCAAACGGTAAAGTCAGATTTATTGTAATACCGCGCGACACAATGGTTGATGTTAACAATTATGATATAGCCGGCGGATACCTTGACATAAAAAAAGAGCAGATCTGTATGGCATACGCCTACGGCGACGGCAAAAAAACAAGCTGTGAAAACACATTAAGAAGCATAAACCGTTTGCTTATGGGTATTCCGGTTGATTATTATATAGCTATGGATCTCAACGGTATTCCGGCACTTAACGACGCGATAGGCGGAGTTACGCTCACCTGCATTGAGACAGAAGGCAGGTTTACTCAGGGTGAAACAATCACTCTGACGGGCAGTGACGCCGACGCCTATGTTCGTGACAGAGATATGTCAAAATTGGATTCAGACACCCCACGGCGCGCAAGGCAGAAGCAATATGCCGAATGCTTTATTGAGAAGGCATCCGGTCAGATAAAAAAGAATTTTTCGCTTGTAGCAAAACTTTACAACCTTGCGATGAAGTATGTTGTTACGGATTTGTCGCTTGACAAGGTAACTTATATCGCTTCAACCGCGGTAAAAAACGGAATTGCCGTTGAGGATTTCAAAACCGTACCCGGCGAATATACGGCGGGTGAAAAATACGCGGAATACAACGCGGATGAAACCGCACTGTTTGAGATAATTTTGGATCTGTTTTATGTAAAGCAGAACTGAGTTGTGAAAATATCCCGGCAATATAACGAATAAGAGTTATATTTTTTATAAGTAATGCCGTTTTTATGCCGGGAGTTAAAAATCGGCTTGAATAAAGCCCTTGAATTTTGTATTATAAATATATGTGTGTATTTTAATTAACGGAGGATTAAGGTTTGGACAAATTAAGTCTTACAAACAAAAGCGCGACAACTCGTGCTCTTGAGGGGCTTGCAAAGTCAGTCGGCAACTGGCTGCCTGCCGCCGCGCAGGGCATTTGCCCCGTTGACACTGTTGCCGCCCACATTAAGACCTGCCTTACGCAAAGCTGCGGCAAATGCGTACCCTGCAGAGTAGGTCTTAAAAAGCTCAGCGAGCTGCACGAAAAAATTCTTGAAGGCAACGGTGAAACTCGGGATCTTGAGCTTATTGAGGCAACCGCGTCCGTAATAGCTGACAGCGCCGACTGCGCAATCGGTTATATCGCCGGTGAAATGGCTCTGACTGCCGTTCGCGCTTTCAGAGAGGATTATGAAAGCCATATTAACAACAACTGGTGCTCGGCGAGGGATGAACAGCCCGTTCCGTGTTCCGCGCTCTGCCCCGCTCAGGTTGATATTCCCGGCTATATCGCGCTTGTTTCAAACGGAAGATATGCCGACGCGATAAGGCTTATCAGAAAGGACAATCCCTTCCCCGCCGTCTGCGGCCTTATATGCGAGCACCCCTGTGAAATGGGCTGCAAACGCAACCTTGTGGATGACGCGGTCAATATAAGAGGCATAAAAAGATATGCCGCTGAAAAAGCGGGTTATGTTCCCGCACCCGCCTGCGGAGAGCCCACAGGCAAAAAAATCGCTGTCATCGGTGCCGGCCCGGCGGGTTTAACGGCGGCCTATTACCTTGCGCTTATGGGGCACAGCGTTGATGTTTATGAAAAAAGAAATCATCCCGGCGGAATGCTCCGCTACGGTATTCCCGATTACCGTCTGCCTGAAAAAACTCTTACCGATGAAATCAATGTCATTCTTGAAACAGGTGTAAAACTTCACCTGAACACCGATATTGGCAAAGATATATCCATAAAGGATATTACCGAAGGCGCTGACGCAACATTCATCACCATCGGCGCGCATTCAGACAAAAAGCTCCGCATTGAAGGCGAAAATCTGAACGGAGTTATTCCCGCCGTTTCGCTTCTGCGTAAAATCGGTGACGGAGAAAAGCCCGATTTCAGCGGCAAAAAAGTCTGTGTGGTAGGCGGCGGCAATGTAGCTATGGACGCCGCGAGGTCATCTGTGCGGCTCGGAGCCGAAAAAGTCAGCATTGTTTACAGAAGGCGTCAGGCTGATATGACCGCTCTCGCGGAAGAGGTTGAAGGCGCAATAGCGGAAGGCTGCGAGCCTGTTACCATGATGGCTCCCGTTCGCGTTGAGGGCGATGAAAACGGCAATGCAAAACACCTTGTTTGCCAACCGCAGATTATTTCAAACATAGGCAAAGACGGCAGACCCGGCGTTAAAGCTGCCGATGAGCCCGAGGTTAAACTTGAAGCGGATATTATTATTGTAGCAATAGGTCAGGCTATTGAAAGCGCCACGTTCGGAGAATTCGGTCTGCCTCTTAAGTGGGACACCATTGCCGCGTCTGATGAATGCGATTTTGAAAATGCCCCCGGCATATTCTGCGGAGGCGACTGCGCGACAGGTCCGGCAACCGTTATAAAAGCAATAGCGGCAGGCAAGGTTGCCGCAAGGAATATTGATAAATATCTCGGTTTTGATCACGAAATAAAGCTTGATGTTGAAATACCCGCCCCTTCTCTTCATGACAGACCCGCCTGCGGCAGAGTCACAATGAAGGAAAGAGACGCGGATGAAAGAAAATGTGATTTTGAACTTATGGAAAAGTGTATGACCGAACAGGAGGTTATGCAGGAGAGTTCAAGATGTCTCGGCTGCGACCACTTCGGCTACGGAAAATTCAGGGGAGGCAGGTGCTTTAAATGGTAAATCTTAAAATAGACGGCATTGCCGTAAGCGTTCCTGAAAACACCACAATTCTTGAAGCGGCCGCCGAAGCGGGAATAAAAATACCCACGCTATGCTATCTCAAAGAATTGAATGAAATCGGCGCCTGCCGTATATGCGTTGTTGAGATTGAGGGCACAGACAAGCTCAGAGCGGCCTGTAACAATCCCGTTGAGGAAGGTATGGTTGTTTATACCGACAGCCCAAAGGTCAGAAAAGCGAGAAAAACCAACCTTCAGCTTATTCTTTCACAGCATGACAGTAAATGCACCACCTGTTACAGAAACGGCAACTGCTCTTTGCAGACCCTTTCGGAAGATTTCGGCATTACAGACAATCCTTATACCGAAACACCCGCAAAAAACAACTGGAATTATGAGTTTCCCCTTATCAGAGAGGAATCCAAATGCATTAAATGTATGCGCTGCGTACAGGTGTGTGACAAGGTGCAGTCGCTTAATATCTGGGATTTGAAGGGCACCGGTTCTCACACAACAGTCGGTGTTGCCGGCGGCAAAACGATTGAAAGCGTTCACTGCTCACTCTGCGGCCAGTGCATAACTCACTGCCCTGTCGGAGCCCTGCACGAAAGGGATGACACAGTTAAGGTAATGCGCGCGCTTGAGGATGAAAACAAGGTCACCGTTGTTCAGATAGCACCCGCGGTCAGAGCCGCGTGGGGCGAGCATCTGGGACTTAAGCGTGAGGACGCTACCGTAAAAAAACTTGTTTCGGCGCTTCGCTCAATCGGGTTTAAATATATTTTCGACACGAATTTTTCAGCCGATCTCACAATAATGGAAGAAGGCGGCGAGTTTATTGAAAAACTCACGCACAGGGCGGAAAACAGGTTCCCGATGTTCACATCCTGCTGTCCCGGCTGGGTAAGGTTTATGAAAACCGAATATCCCGATATG
Organism: uncultured Eubacteriales bacterium; assembly: GCA_900319455.1. Taxonomy (GTDB): domain Bacteria; phylum Bacillota; class Clostridia; order Oscillospirales; family Acutalibacteraceae; genus CAG-177. Next base: position 6,338 of record ONON01000168.1, on the reverse strand, counting down.
GTTGATATGCTCTCAACGGCAAAATCGCCTCAGGCTATGTTCGGCGCGGTTACGAAAACATATTTTGCCGAGAAAATCGGAGTTGAGCCCGAAAACATTTTCTCCGTTTCGATAATGCCCTGCACATCCAAAAAGAGCGAGTGTGACATTGAAACTCTCAACGGTTCCTCAGCCAAAGATGTTGATGTTGTTCTTACCACAAGAGAGGTTGAAAGGCTTATTAAGGCCTCCAACATTGATATTTCCGCTCTTGAAGAACAAGAGTTCGATTCGCCGCTCGGCGACGGCTCGGGCGCGGCTGTGATTTTCGGCTCAACCGGCGGCGTTATGGAAGCGGCACTGAGAAGCGCTTATTATCTTGTTACGGGCAAAAGCCCCGACCCCGACGCTTTTAAGGCGGTAAGAGGCTTTGACGGCCCGTGGCGAGAGGCTCAGATTGACATTGACGGCACAACGGTAAATGTCGCCGTGGCAAGCGGATTGGCTAACGCGAGAGCTTTGATTGAAGCGGTACGCGCGGGCAAAGTCAATTATGATTTTGTTGAAATTATGGCATGCCCCGGCGGTTGCGGCGGCGGCGGCGGTCAGCCTATCCATGACGGCGAGGAACTTGCCCGGGTAAGAGATGAAAACCTTTATGCGCTTGACAGAAGCAATCCCATCAGATTCTCACATGAGAACCCCGCTGTTTTAAAGGTTTATGAAGAATATTTCGGCAAACCGCTGTCACACAAGGCGCACGAATTGTTACACACAGACCATTTCTCGTGGGATGTAGTAAAAAAATAGTATAAGTTCAGCGGAGCCGGTTTGTTTGGAATCGGCTCCGCTTTTTGTTTGGGTTATTTATTTATTCCGTATTGCCGCATAAGTTCTTTTCTTTGCCTTGCCATATCAAAAACATCTGCCGTGCCGTTCTTTGAGAACGCGAAAGAAAATAATCTTATGAAGTACGCGGCAGGCAGCAGCACAGGGTGCTTTTTCGCAAACGGATATTTTTGCCTGATTTTTTCTTTTGGAGGCAAAAGCGCGTGTAAACGGTGTTTTTTTACGCCGAGCATTTCAGAGTAACCGTTAAAAGTGAAAATTCCGGCGTGCAAATGATCGGGGTCTCCGGGGCCGTAAACCCCGCCGTTGAGAATATCATTGAGCATAGGCTCAATATCCGCTGAAGCATCAAATTTTTCACAGTTTACCGATGAAATGTCAAAATTGAAATAAACCGAGCCGATTTTAAGAACCGCGCTGAGAAAGCCGGAAAGTCTGAGCTCTTCGCAACTGTCAAAGATTTTTTGCCAATCCGTTTTATTCGCGGTGGCAAAAAGGGCAATATCCGCTATCTGGCGTATTCCCACACCGGAAATAAGAAAATGTTTGAAGGCGTGAAGAACAAGATACAAAAAGTGCCTGTCGGCGCAGGGGCATAATATTTCGGTTTGTTCTATTCTGACGCTTGCGGGGCTCTCAAAGAGATTGCCGAAAGCGGAATTGAAAGCAGAGTAAACACCGCCGTCATCTGGGAAAAGCGTGTGATGCAGTTCAATCATACATCCGCTTTGGGGGTGATAAAAAGATGTTTCATACCCGTTATCATTACCTTTTATTACAAAACCGAGAGTTTGAAGAACATCCGTGCAGACCGTGTAGTCTGCATCGCTCGCGACAAGGTCTTCATCAGATGAAATGCGCAGGTCAAAATCGGGGTAAAGGGCGCGGCAGATTATACCTTTGACACACAGCGGTTCAGCCCCTTTTTCACGCATCGCTTTGTATGCCTGAATAAATTTTACGGTTTTTCTGGTTTGAAGAACGACCTCGCTTATTACCTCATTTCTGACAAATTTTTTCACGCTGTCTTCAACGCCGTTTTCGGGCTTTAAAAGCGCGGGCGCGGTCATGGAGAGAATTTTGTGGCTCATGGATTTTTCTATAAAAGCCGAAGCGCTGCCGCTGTCAATCACACCGTTAAACTCCGCGTTGTTCACAAAAGACGCAAACGCGTCGGCAACAAGTCTGTTTATTTCTCCGCTCACGGTTGTTTCGGGAGCGGGGGCGTTTTTTTTGAAAAATCTTGCAAGAATAAAGCGCAAAACAGTCAATCCGATAAGCGCGCCGAGAACATCGGCAACAATGTCAAGAAATTCATACGCCCTGCCCTCAACAAAAATCTGATGAATCTCATCGCTCGCGGCATAAAGCGCGCAAAAAACAAGGCTCAGGTAGTATCCGCGCTTAATTGAGATTTTAAATGTTGAAAAAAATATAAAAACAGGCAGTGAAAACACGGCGAATTCAACAATATGCCCTATTTCGCGCACAACCGTATTAAACAGCATCGCGAAATCACCGCCGAAAAGCATGGAGGTAAAGCCCATGCTCAGTTCATCGGAGGCGTCACCCTTCTGGGTGGAAAGATAAAAGATTACGCCCATAAGAACAAGCGAGACCGCCCCCGACAAAAGGCGCACTGTTGAGTTTTTTCTGCCGTAATCAGCCATTTGGGTGTTTCTCTTTTCTTTTAAACAAAAATAATATGAATGACACTGTGCCGACACAGGCACCAAGCGTGTTGCAGATTATATCATCCGTTTCGGCTCTGCCCAGAGCGAAAAAATATTGCGCCGACTCAATCGCGGCGGAGAGAAAAAGAGCAAGAAGAAGTGTAATTAAAACATTTTTGCGCTGTTGGGAAAGCTCCGGCAAGGCGTTTTTGAGCAGGGCAAACGGCATTGTTAAGCCGAGAGGCACAAACAAAAACACATTCATCAGCATTTCACGGTACATTTCGGGCTGAGTTTTTGCCTCAACAAAAGAATGAAACGGTGTAAGAATAAGCTCGCGCTCGCCGGGCAGACGGTGGTGAAGGGTTATATACAGTATTCCGCAAACTGCAACAAGCGAAAAAATGATATTTATCATTCTGACCGCGGGTAATAGCCGGCGAGATAAAAAGCGCATAATGAGCGCCCAAAAGGCAACCGCAACGGCTGTTATTATAAGCGTGCAAGATAAAGGTATTCGGTAAATGTAGTAGAACATATGGTTAATTAGTCTTTGAAGGAAGGGTAAGCCAGTCACCCATTATCCTGTTCCATTCCAATGGGAATAGTTTTCTTTGTGCACCGTTATGATAGAATGTTAATTCTCCGAAATATAGTTTTCCATTTACGCTTGTAAAATCAACTCTGACAAAAGGAATTCCGTTAGACAGTATTTTTGAAAACTCTATCATTTGATCAAAGCATTCCGGTTTTTTGTCTGGTAAAGGATTGTTAGGATATATTTTTTCAGTAATTGGCAGGAGCTCCCAATTCATATTGTAATAGTTCATTTTTTGCGTATCTTCTGAACCCCTGTCAGTTAACACCATTATTATTTTGGGTTCTCCATTGAAGCATAGAAATTTATAGTCGGGTCTGTCAACTGCATTATCATCCTTCAAATATGGTTCACAAAGAATTCGTGGCTTAACATTTTTATATGGCCATTCTCGACTGCGATAAAAATGATTCACTTTCATATGACTAACAATAGTTTTTTTTGCATAATTGAAATCAAATATGGATTTGTCTTTACATATGACTACACTTCCTGAATCATGTGAACATTTTAATACAAATTGATTAGGCAAAGAATCGAAATTAATATCATCAAAAGAATCATAAACGCCAAGTAAAGGAACAAGATATTCCTCGCCGATTTTTTCTTTTATTATGTCTCGAACAGCATATTTATCTACCATTTTAGAATGCAAAGGTATATGATAATGCAATTTCATCCAGCTTAATTTTTCTTGAAAGGTTGATGGAGATTTCAAATTGAGTGAATCCCCGGTATGAATTTTATAATTCCATTTAATATATGCTTTATCGGGAAAAGGAATTTTACCGTTAGCCGCCGCACGGTATATTTTAACTTTTATACGCTCGGGAATACGAACAATTCTGAGAATTAAGTTTTTTACCGATCGGGGGATAATCTTACCTATCTTCATAATTATCTTTCACCTGTAACAATATATCTAATCCTTCTCTTAATATGACCGAGTAATCCGATTTTTTGAGGACTTTCGATGTGTTCGCTTAACGATGTGTTTGTGTATTCATTTACTAAGGCAACAAAGTCTTTACTCATCATATAATAAATATGCTTTTTCATATGATTAATGGTATTTAGAAAATCATCTTCAGATTTTACATAGTTATTTACATCTATCATTTTTACCCTGTGATTTTCAGAAGCCCACTGCTTAATAAGCCTGTTTAATTTTTGGTTGTAAATATGACGGTCTGTATATGATTCATGATTTAAGTAATCAACATTAATATTCATTTCGCTCCCTAAGCAAAGAACAAGAATGGAATCAGGTGACATTTTTGACAGAATATATTTCAAATTTTCAAGAACCGCTTCCGGTGACAATCTGCCTTTATATGTAAATTGTGTTTTTAACCTTTTTAGCTCAGGTATTGTAAAACAGTGCCTTGCATTAAATAATGTTCCGTCAATTAAACCGTTCCAGTTTTTTTCATCGGTCAAATCTACAAGATACTCTCCGAAAGCCATAACAATTCCTGTATTTTTTTCTTCATAAAGACCGAGATGAGGGTCATTAAACAGACTCAACATTACAACAGAAATATCATCATCAAAAATTGATGTTGAATACATATTCTTGTCGCAAAACGGAAGTGACGCCATTCTGATTTTATCACCTTCATCAAGTTTCAAAGAATTAATTATTTGAGAAGTATGGTTATAATGCTCAATTGAAACACCTTTTTCATTGATATAGGTAAACTCGGTAATTATGTTCGGCGACGGTTCGATAAAAGAAAACATCTGCTCCATGTCGCATGGACCTTTTATTAAAATCTTTCCGTTCAATTTTTCCTTTAGTAAGCGATTACCTTTATCATTGTTTTGGTTTATCCATCCCGGAGTTTTTTTATTCAACTGAGACGCAACATCGGGAACAACAATAATATCAGGGCACCCCAATTGATTATAAACAAACTGTTCAATCCCCATATTTAACACTCTGCAGGAAAACAGAAAGTGGAGTAACATATCTGATTTCTCCGAGAAAAAACCAACAATTCCATAATCTCCGAAATTATCATTAACAGTAACATAACCGGAGTAAACCGATTCATCTTTCAGTAATGTTTTCAGTTCATCAATATCAATTCGTTTTTTTGTAAAATTCAGTTGATTTGTACGGTTGATAAGTTCATAGATTCTTTCAATATGCTTTTCACAATCGTTTTTTATTTCCACTTTGATATTACAGTCGAATAAAAACTGCTCATTATCTCCGATTTTTGCTTTGAACTGCTGTTTTTTTTCGAGAATACAATACTGTTCCAGCCTTTTATGATTGATGTCGTTTTTATTGCAGCCGGAAAAATACTTGCATAACTCTTCGATTATTTCAACTCCTTCAGCCATAATACCGGGGCAGATTTGTTTTGCCTCACTGAGATTCAGAACAGAATCGTCAATAAATAAAACATTTTCCTGCCTTAGTTGCATTTGGGTTATTATCTGCTTTACCCGTTCACCTTTTGAAGTCCAGTTAATTGACTTGAAAACAAACAGATTATCTATACCTGCTTTTTTTAAAACTTCAGCAACGGTTTTTTCATCGTTTTTTGAGCAGACAGAACACATTATTCCGCAATCAACCATATCATTGATTAGTTTAATATGGTTTTCAGGTATGAAAACTGAACCTTCTGAAATAATACCGTTCCAAAAAGTGTTGTCTAAATCCCATATTACAAGTTTGATTTTTGAATAATCAATTGACATCCAATTACTCCATCAATACAGTTTTAAATCGGGAAGTCTTGCAAAACCGCCCATTTCAAATATTCCGATTATTCTGTTTTCATTCGGTGAATCTACAATTTTAAAATGAAGTGCATTCACTCCTATGTCATATGTTGTGCTGAGCCCTGTTTCATTAGCAATATATAATCCAAATGTAGCCCGGTATGTTCCCGTGCTTAACGATGATGTATCAAGCGCAAACTTAACCGTCATTCTCTCATTTTTCTTAAACTCTGTCAATTTAGCGGAGCATGCCAATCCGACAAAACCATCAGTTGCGTTTCGCAATTCTACTCTTAAATGAAGATTATCAATGTCAATATCCGATTCACAAAGCAGTGAACACTCTATGCTCTCCCCCGAATTGAAAACACAATTCTTTGAATTTTCGATTTTACATGACAGCATTCTGACTATTCTTGAATAATAATCCCAGTAATCCGCTTTTTTAAACTCGTGATAAGGATTGAACTCGGTTTCATTGCTTGAATAAATATCGATGG
>ONON01000059.1 GCA_900319455.1 uncultured Eubacteriales bacterium | reverse complement strand
GGTAATATCTTTGTCAAAAACAATCTCTCCGCATTCAAACTCATCGCCGTAAACATCCTGTATTCTTCCGTCTTTGATTATTTTTTCTGTAAGCAGGCTGATTTTTACATCATCTTGAAGGTCGTAAATCGTATTATCCGGTATGCCGTTTTCATCGGGTCCTTTCCGTATGCCGGACATAACATAGTAACCGTTATTAAACACGCTTTCGTCCCAAACAAATCCGTATTGGAGCGTGGCGCTGTCAACATCTTTAAACGGTTCCCTGTCATAATTGATTTTGACAGGTGTTTCAAATGTAAGAAAATCATTCGTATTGCTCAGAACGGAGCAATACATTCTTCTGCCCTTAAAGGCAAGTGTCACGCCTCTGAAATTGCTTTTAAAAACCATATTATCATAATCTTTATCAATATCATTGTTTGTGCACAGGATATGACGGGTTCCGTCATCATCGGTCTTCATCAGCATAAAATCAATTGCGGCAAGGTAGGCATAGCTTTCCTTTGTAAGAGATACAGAAAAAGCACCGCTCTCGCTCGCGCTGCCCCTGTCGATAAATTCGATGGGAATATCCGGGACATTACAAAAGTGTTCTTTAAGGAAATTGCTGTATTCTTCGCTGACGCTGAGTGATACATATTCTTCAACTTCCTGCGCATTATATGTTATCGGATAGTAGAAAGAAACGCCTTCATTGTTGCGGCTGCCGCTGTTTACGGTATAAGGTACGGCCTTGTTAACGGCACTTATCAAATCTACCATAGACAAGCCTTCATCCCACGCCAAATCAAAGAAATTTACCATATCCACCATATTCGAGCTGTCATCAAACGGATTATCCAAACCGAATTTTTCACACTTTTTTGCGGCGGCGGTCAGGTGAGAGAAAAAGTTTTCGGTGTTTGCCATTCTGTTCATAAACGCGGAGCAGACATTAAACTGTTTGACAAGTTCATCCGCGTTTGACAGATCAAACAGAGACAGGGTTGAATAAGCGTCTTTACCCGTTTTTTTGCACTTATTCATAAAGGAATCACAGATTATTTTGCCTATATCTTCGTAAGAATTATCCGAATCAAACGCCTCGCACATCGTCTTGTAATCCATTCCTCCCGCCGGGACGATTTCCTCGGAAGCTATCATATATTCGGCATAATCACGCATAAGGGAAACAACCTCAATAGTAGCCATCAGGCAGGCGTCAAAAGTGATAAAGTCAAATTTTTCTTTCAGCCCCGCGCCGTCAAGCGCCTCTTTTATTTCAGCCAAAGATAACGAATCAAAAGAGTAGTTCTCATCAAAACAAACACCTTTTGCAGAGCCCCCGCCGTGATCCCAGAACACAAGCATATTATGCTCGGCAGGATAGTTTTCCATTCCCCATTTCAAAAAATTGCCGAGTGTTTCACTCTCGCCCATATTCCCGTTCGGCAGAGATTCAATCAGATTAAGACTGCCTCCCGCAACTTCATAACGCTGAAGAGCGTTGTTATCTATATTGTGAGAACGCCATGTCGCGGCACCGCCGGTCTCAATAACTATATTTACATCGTCACCGACGGACGCTGTGAGTATCTCATCAATATTTTTCCCGGCAAGGCCCTGTTTAGTTTCAAGATTTGAACCGCACATATAAATAAAAACGGTTTTGTCGCCTTTTTTCCGTCCGGTGTTTTCAACACCGCAACCGCACAGCATTAAAAGAAGAAACAACGCCGTTAATAATACCGAAAATATCTTTTTCATTTTCAAACCCCGAATCATAAGATGTATTATTTTAATAACATATTTTTTAACATAAAAATCTGTATTGAAAACGCTTAACCTGAATATCAGTGCCGAAATAACGCTTTTCGCGTTGCGCCTTTGAGATTTATGCGCAAATCTTACCATATTTCAGGCTCTTGTTCAAGAAAAAACACAACATTAATAAATTCCGCGCCGAAAACCGAAAAAAATAATTGACAAACCGTATTCTTTTTGATAATATATTTAAGCATTAAAAAAGCGGGCCACTAGCTCAGTTGGTTAGAGCACTCGGCTCATAACCGAATGGTCCGG
>ONON01000284.1 GCA_900319455.1 uncultured Eubacteriales bacterium | reverse complement strand
GCGTTTATACCCTATAATAAAAAAAGGTTGACATTTTGCCGTATGCGTGTTATTATTAATCAACAATTGTTGCTCTTGCAATAAAAAATGAAAGGAATGGTTCAAAATGAAAAAGGTACTTTCTATCGTTCTTGCACTTGTATTTGCGCTTTCCATGAGCACAATCGCATTTGCAGACGAGACACCCGATCTTGCAGGTGTCAGCTCAACAATCGAAAACATCGTTGACTCCACAGGCCTCAACGCAGGCACAGACATCTTCTCGGCAATCACAAACGCAGCAGCTCAGACTCTTGAAGCTATTTCAAAGTTTGACATCACCGCTGTTAACGACAATGCAATCGCCGGCGTAATCGACGATTTCCGCGGCGCTCTTGAAAATGTCGGCATCAGCACTTCCAGCGGCACGATTGCTCAGCTCTTCAGCAACCTTAAGCAGAAGATTAAAGATCTCTATATGCCCGCAGCGGCAACTGTAGAGCCCGAAGAGTACGCACCCGCAACAGGTTCATCCGCAACAGCAGCTATCGCGGCATTTGCTTCCATTTCAGTAGCAGCTGCAGCAGCTTTTGTTTGCACAAAGAAAAAAGAGGTTGCTTAAGTTAAATTAACGCAAAATTTAGCTCAACAATGTATTTTCACCGGTTCATCATTTTGATGAGCCGGTTTTTTCTTTGCTTACTTGACGATTAATCATGATATGTGATAATATATTTTCATTCCGAAAAGCAGTCTTAACCGGGTAAATGTTATATGAACAATTACACAAAAAATAAAAAAACAAATTTACAGCTTTGTTTTATTGCCATTGGGTGCGCCGTTAATTTTGCGCTGTTTTTTATTAAACTCTATATAGGTCTTTCAACTAACAGCATTGCCGTTTACGCCGATTCTCTCAATAACGGCCTGGATACCGTAAGCTGCACAGCCGCTTTCGCGGGCATAGCCCTGCTTACAAAAAAAACAAGCCCGCGTTACCCTTACGGTTTTGGCAGGGCGCAGGATTTAACGGATTTTTTCATATCCGTTTCGGTTATTGTAACCGGCTTTTATTTCGGATATATTTCTCTCGAAAGGCTTATGTATCCGGTCCCTGTTTGGTTTTCGGTGAGATATGCCGTGATTATCGGAGTTACGGCGGCGGTAAAGGCTCTGCTCGGCGTTTTCTTCCGAATTGCGCATAAAAGAGTAAAATCCGGCACCTTGAAGGCAATGTCGTTTGACAGCTTTCTGGATTTTTTCATCACTGTTTCAACATTGATTTCAATGACTTTGTCTGACAAAGCGGGCTTCAGCCTTGACGGTGTTATCGGTATTGTTATTGCCGTTATAATGACGGTGCAGGGGTTCAGGCTCCTTAAAGATGTGTGCGGAGTGCTTCTCGGCAGAAGGGATGAGGGCAGGTGCGAAGCCGCACGCAAAATAATAGACGGCGAAGGCCTTACTGCAAGCCGTGTTGAATGTCATTTATACGGTGAAAAATCCGTGTTTACGGCTGATATTCTGCCGGATGCGGATTTTGCGGAGAAATCCGTAAATATAAAGAAAAAAATAAAAAAAGAAATGCAGGCGGAAATATATTTCCGCTTAGGGAGTGAAATTGATGAGTAAAAAAGAAAAAACACCCGAACAGAAAAAAAACAGAAAGAAAAAGGTTCTTAAAGTGCTGTGCGGCATTTTAGCGGTTATACTTGTTTTTGTTATGGTTACAACCTGTGTTTCCCTGGTAGGCATAAAGTCAAACACAAACAAGGCGCAGTCTTTCCCCAAAGTAGGCTGTGAGCTTAATTTTGAAAACAAGGGTAACGGCGTGTGGAATATTTATTCCGACAAAGAGCTTAAGGTTCTTCAGTTAACCGATATACACATAGGCGCGGGCTGGATGAGCATACGCAAGGATTCAATGGCGCTCAACGCTGTTGCCGCGATGATAAGCGCGGAAAAACCCGACCTTGTTATCGTAACAGGTGATATCGCTTACCCCGTTCCGTTCCAGTCAGGCACATTCAACAATAAAACAAGCGCGAAAATATTTGCAGGGCTTATGGAAAATCTCGGCGTTTACTGGACTTTCGCGTTCGGCAACCACGACACAGAGGCGTATTCCTATTATTCGCGCAAGCAAATATCTGAATTTTATTCATCAGACAAATACCCGCACTGTATTTTTATGCCCGGCCCCGATGAGGTTGACGGCTACTGCAATCAGATTTTCAACATTGTTAATTCCGACGGCATAATCACCCGCGCGCTTATAACCCTTGACTCGCACTCTTATGTTGACGGTGACATATTCGGCGTGCGCTGGCAGTATGACAACATTCATGAAAATCAGGTTGAATGGTATAAAAACAGTGTTAAGTCTTTAGCCGAACATAATACGCAGGTGTGCAAAGATTCTCCCGAACTTGCCGCGAAATACGCGCAACTCTGCAAAACCGTGCCTTCATCCCTGTTTTTACACATTCCTCTTACCGAGTATAAAGACGCGTGGAACGAGTACGCCGACAACGGTTACAATGACACCGAAAATGTTAAACTGATATACGGTAAAGCAGGTGAAAAGAACAAAGTTGTTTACTGCGGCGTTCATGAGGATGATTTGTTTGAAACAATACTTGATTTAGGCTCTACGGATACGGTGTTCTGCGGCCACGACCATCTCAACAATTTCTCTTTGGATTATAAGGGCGTTAAACTTACTTACGGCTACAGTGTTGACTACCTTGCCTATATCGGCATTTACAAACTCGGCTCTCAAAGGGGCTGCACTGTGCTTCACATTGCTCCCGACGGCGCGATAACTTATGAGCAGGAAAATTATTATCAGGATAAATATATTTCGCATTACGAAAAAGAACCTGTCGAAATGCAGGTTCTCGGCGATGAAGCGCAATATAAATAATCAAAAAGGGGCTTGCGACGGCGCAAGCCCCTTTCAATATCGAATTTATTTAGTCAGTTTTTCTATACAATATCTTCCGCGCTGCGCTGTCTTTTTGCCGAACTGAATGGCGTCAACAGGGCAGGAATTTATGCAGGCAACGCAGTGCTGGCATTTTTTCTTTATCCATTCGGGTTTGCCGTCTTTCAGTCTGATTGCCTCATCCGGGCAGAAGCTTTCGCATTTGCCGCAGCCAATGCAGTTTTCATCGGCAAAAAACGGTTTTGTTACCCTGAAAACATTGTAGGCGGGGTACATAAAAGCCGTAACAAGGCTTGCTTTGACGCTGTTTCTTACAACGATTTTTCCGGTGTTGACCGCCTGACATATTTTGTCGATTTCTTTTGAGGCGCCGCTCAAAATCTCAACAGCCTCATCTTTTGATGAAGGGTTATACATAACAACATAATTGTCGGGCATAACAAGCTGCGCCGAAAAGTCAATATTTACGCCGAGCGCCTTGGCGAGCAGTTTATCCGCCGCCGCTATTGATGCTCCGCAGGTAATAACCGAATAAACATAAACGCCCAGATTGAGTTGTGTCGCCGCGTCGGAGGCGAAGCGTTTGACTATTTCGGGCAGACCGGAATAATATACTGGAAAAACAAATCCCGTAACATCCCTTTTGCCGATTGTGGGGAATTTGCCGTTTAAAACCTCGACAATATCGTATGCCGCGTCGCCCGTTCCGGCAGCGATTTTCGCGGCGGCATAATGGGAGTTACCTGTGCCGGAAAAATAAAAAACCATAAGTTTCACCCCTGCTTGCAGTATAACATAACTGAAAAAAACAGTCAATATAAAGGTAATTGCAGTGGGATTTGTTTTATTCGGCACAAAAAATTCACTAAAAAAGTTCCAAAACCCGACAAAGGAGCGCTGAACTATATAAAATGCTGAAAAAGAAAAATAATTAGGCTGAAACTATTGCTTTTTCGTTTCTTTATTGTTACAATAAAGAAAAATAATTAATACATAGGAGGAATGTTCTTATGAAAACAAGCAAAAAGTTACTGTCATTTATTCTCAGCGTTTTTCTTTTGTTAAGCTCGGCGGCGGTCGGGGGTGTTGTTGCTTTCGCCGAAGACGGAACCCCGGTAGTTTACTCGGTCACATTTACGGCAGAAGACTTTTCTCAAACTGTCGAATATGAGTACGGCGCCGAGAGCATTGAAGAACCGGCTGTACCGTCAAAAGATTATTACAACGGTGCGTGGGAGGCTTATCAGCTCAATTCGGCCGAAAATATAATTGTAAACGCCGTTTACACCGCGATTACATACAACGCCGTTTTCGTTGCGGACGGTGTAACCGTTGAGGAAGTCCCCTACACCGTTGAAACCGAAAATATAACCGCTCCCGCAGTACCCGAAAAGCAGGGCTATACAGGCGTATGGGAAGAATACACTCTTACTCCGGGAGGAATAACCGTTAATGCGGTTTACACACAGATTCCACAGCCTCAGCTTCAGCCTGCCGTTGAAATCAAGAATTTTGAAAAGCAGAGCGAAACCGGTTACAAAGAGAATAAAACCTTTGAGGCAAGTGCCTCCGATCTTCCCGACGGAGCCGAAATACACTGGTTTGTAAACGGTAAAGATGTCGGCAAGGGCCAAAGTTTTACGGTGGAAGCTCCGGAAGAGGATTACACCGTTCAGGCAAAAGCTGTTGACGGCGAAGGCAATGTTATCGCCGAAAGCGATACGGCAAGCGTAAAGGTTAAAAACGGCTTCTTTGACAGGCTCAAAGCGTTTTTTGCCTCAATTATTGAAAAAATATTCGGCTCGGCTTTCAGCGAGTTTTTCGGAACCGTTTGCTGAGGAACAGGTTATTAATCCCCCCTTTTTGTTATAAAGCGCATCCCGCGGTCTTACAACGCATATTGCTGTTTGGCGCGGGATGCGCTTTTGGTTTTTCAGCAAAGGGAAATATAAAAAACTGTTGTAAAAACCGTTCTTTCTGTGTTACAATATCAAAAAAAGCAAGGGGTAGATTAAATGAAAAAAACAATCTCACTGATGCTGGCATTGCTGCTTGCCGTTACGGCGGCTGTTCCGGCTTTTTCGGCAGCGGCGGATGACAGTTTCGGCGCTTATGAACATGTGTTTATTATCGGAGTTGACGGCGCGGGCGCTGCGTTTGAAAAGGTGGATTCACCTAATTTTGACCGCATTTTTGCCGATAACGCCTATATTCATAACGCGAAAACCGAGTACATTACCACAAGCGCGCAGAACTGGGGTTCTATTCTTCTCGGTGTTGACTATGAAACACACGCAATGACCAATGATTCCACAGAGAAGAATCCGCGCACTTCCGCAGACGAGTATCACAGCATTTTCTATTATGCGCGCAAAGCTATGCCGGACGCAACGCTTGTGTCAATTAACCACTGGCCGAACATCAATTACGGCATAATTGAAAATGACATCAATGTCAAAAAAATCAACCGCTTTACAGACACTCTTGTTGTGGATGAGATTATCCACAACATAACCGTGGGCAAAGTGCCGGAACTTATGTTTGTTCAGCTTGACAGTGTAGATCACGCTGCGCACACCTACGGCGGATTCAGTGACGAATACTATGCCGCTGTTGCCGAAATGGATGTTTATCTCGGCAAAATATATGACGCCATTGATTCAAAAGGCCTTATGAAAAACAGCCTGTTTATAGTTGTTGCCGACCACGGTGAAACAACAAACGGTCACGGCGGTCAGACTGTTGAAGAAAGCTCAGCCGTTCTTGCGGTTGCGGGCAAAACCGTTAACAAAGGGCTTATAAATGAAAACGCCCACAACCGTGATGTCTCCGCCATAGCTCTGTATGCTCTCGGCATAGAGCAGCCTGATGTGTTCATTTCGAGCGTACCTGAGGGTCTGTTCGGTCAGGCGCGTGAAAAAACAGTTGCCGAAAACCCGATTAGTACGCAGGATAAACTGCTTGATATGCTTCTTTTCCCGTTCATCAGGGGCTTTAACTTAATTATGCCCGCGTTCAGCTGGATTTATGACGCGTATTATCGCGCCGGAATTTTCGCTGTATTTAAATAAAACCTGCCTCTGTTCAGGAGGTAATCGCATTTTTATATGAAATACGAAGGGGGGCGTCCGAACGCTCCCTTTTTTGCATTGAATTCTTCCGGTTTTGTGAATTCTCCCTTAAATAGGGCGTTTCGGAGCATTATTCTACTGCCCGTAGAGTTAAAAACCGGCAATTGAACTGACAGTAGGGTGACAAATCAGCATTTTTCCGATATAATCAGCACAAAGCAAACAAGTCGGTCAAACG
>ONON01000071.1 GCA_900319455.1 uncultured Eubacteriales bacterium | reverse complement strand
TACCCAGATTCCCGGATGAACGCGCATCTCTTTTATATCGAGCGCGAGCGCGGACATATCTATAAATTTCTCGTTGGGCTCCCAGGGCCCGGATACGCGGTTTATCTGCCAGCCGTCGTCAATAACCATATACGGGCGGTTTGCGAGGCCGGGAGAAAGCTCCGACTGCAATTTGGCATCATTTATAATATCGGCATACGAGCTTTCACCGTAGGCGTAATACCAGTTGTTGCCGCCGTAAACGGGTTTTGCGGGAAGCACCGGGTCGGGGCACATCAGCTTGCAGAACCTGCACGCCGCTTCAAATGACGAAATGTTTTTGTAGGTTTTGCTCACTATTGTTGCCGCCTCAAGCTCTCTGCCGCCGAGTTCAACACCGCTGCCGCCGCAACGAACATCAAGCCAGCAGCTTATGCCCTCTTTATCAAAACTCCACGAAACGAAGCTTGCAGGGCGAGTTTCAACCCCGCAGGCGAGAATCTCCGTTTCGCCTTTGATGAAGAAATACCACGGCATAAAGCTTTCCGCGTGTATTCCCCTCCACATAAGGTCGCCGTACGCGCGCTCCCATGTGTCGCCGAGAACGCTGACTTTTTCATCCGTTCTGCCGAGCCAGCGCAGTTCGATGAAGGTAGGTTTGCTTCTTGTGGCGGTGAGCAGAACCTTGAGCTTACCGTCAACGCCCTCAAAGCGCACAACGCCGTCATCACGGATGAAATCGGTGGTGTCGTAATGAATTTTGAACCTGTCGGGAACTCTTATGATATTTATCATCGCTTATTTCCCCTTGAATAGTTTTTCAGCATAGCGAACGGTCGCCATGGCTTCTTTTGAATAAAAATCGGCGCCTATCATATCGGCGTACTCCTGTGTAAGAACCGCTCCGCCGACAGTGACCTTTACATCGGGGCACTTTTCTTTGAGGAGTTGAATTGTCTGCTCCATAGCGGGAACGGTTGTTGTCATAAGCGCGCTCAAGCCCACCATTTTAACACCGTTTTCAACCACGGCTTCAAGTATTTGCTCACTGCCCACATCTCTGCCGAGGTCAATAACATCGTAACCGTAGTTTTCAAGCAGAACCTTTACAATGTTTTTGCCTATGTCGTGAATGTCGCCCTTTACGGTCGCGAGCACTATTTTATGCCCGCTTTTGCCTGCTGAGGACGGCATTGTTTTTTTGATTACCTCAAACGCGCTCTGCGCCGCCTCGGCGCTCATAAGCAGCTGAGGCAGATAAAACCTGTTGTTTTCAAACCCGGTGCCGACAAAATCGAGCGCCGGCACTATATGATTGTTTATTATATCAAGCGGAGCGTCGGTTTTAATCATTTCGGCTGTAATACGCGCCGCCTGAGCCCCCTGCCCTTTTATGATTGCGTCTTGCAAAACGGGTTTTGCCTCTTTTTTAACCTCCGGCTTTTCAATTGCGGTGTTTTCATCGGCAAAAGCAATATACCTTGCAAAGCCTTCATCCTTGCCTGTGAGGGCGCAGCCGCTGTAATAAGCCGCCATCATAGGCGCTGAATAGGGGTTGATTATTGCCGCGTCAAGCCCGTGAGAGAGCGCCATTGAGAAAAACGCTGAGTTTACCGCCGGTCTGTCGGGCAGGCCGAAGGATATGTTTGAAACACCAAGGCAGGTGCACACTCCGAGTTGCTCTTTAATCAGCCTTATTGCCCGCAGAGTTGTAAGCGCCCCGTTTCTGTCACTGCTGACCGCCATCGCGAGAGCGTCAACTATTATATCTTTTTTATCTATGCCGTATTTCGCGGCCTGCTCAACAATCCTTTTCGCAATTTCATATCTGCCCTCGGCTGTTTCGGGAATGCCGTTTTCATCAAGAGTGAGCGCCACAACCGCTCCGCCGTATTTTTTAACGAGCGGAAACACCGCGCGCATACTCTCCTCTTTGCCGTTTACCGAATTCACAAGCGGCTTGCCGTTATATATTCTCATTGCGCTTTCGAGAGCGACGGGGTCGGATGTGTCAAGCTGAAGAGGCAGGTCGATTACCGCCTGAACGCGCTTGACCGTCTGTGTCAGCACGGCGGGTTCATCAATTTCGGGCAGACCCACATTGACATCAAGAATATGCACGCCTTTTTCGGTTTGAGCAAACGCCTCGTTCATTATATAGTCAATGTCACCGTCACGCAGAGCCTGTTTGAATTTGGGCTTGCCTGTGGGATTTATCCTCTCGCCTATAAGCACCGGAACATCGCTTATATCCACGGCGTGTGTATATGATGAAACAAGTGTAAGATTTTTTTTTGTAACGGGCAGCGGAGTGAGCAAATCGAGTTTTTCGCGCACAAGGCTTATATATTCGGGAGTAGTTCCGCAGCAGCCGCCCAGAATACGCGCACCCATTTCGGCTATTTCGGCAACATCCTGCGCAAATTCTTCCGCCGTTACATCATAAACCGTTTTGCCGTCAACAACAGCGGGAATTCCCGCGTTGGGCTGAACTATAACAGGCACACTCGCGTATCTGAGAATATCGGGAACAATTTTTTTAAGCTGTTTGGGGCCGAGCGAGCAGTTCATACCGAGTGCGTCAACACCGAGCCCTTCAAGCATTGCCACCACCGCGGCGGGGTCCGCGCCTGTCATCAAAGTTTTTTTCTCGTTAAAAACAACGCTCGCTATCACTGGCAGGTCGCAGTTCTCTTTTGCGGCGAGCACAGCCGCTTTAAGCTCATAGAGGTCGTTCATGGTTTCAATAAGAACAACATCCGCCCCGTTTTTGCCGGCATTTATTACTTTTGCGAACGCGCTTACGGCATCTTCAAACTCGAGGTTGCCGGCGGGCTTGAGCATTTCGCCCGTTGAGCCTATATCAAGGGCTACGAAGCAGTCCCTGCCGTCATCTTCCGCCTTTGCAAGGCACACCGCCTCGTTTGCGCAGTCAAGGGCGGCCTTGATTATTTGTTCATAATTGTCAAACTTAAACGGGTTTGCGCCGAATGTGTTTGCCGAAACAACATCACAGCCCGCGTCAAGATAAGCCCGGTGAATGTCGATTATTCTCTCCGGGTCGGTAATGCACAGATTTTCGGGAATTTCGCCGGGTTTAAGACCGCCTTTTATGAGCATTGTGCCCATTGCGCCGTCAAAAAGCAAAAATCCGTTTTTTATTTTATCAAGTATATTCATAGGCTTTTATTTAATGATTTCACTCAGCCCGCTCTGTATTGCCGCGGCAACATCGGGCTTGTTCATAGTGTAAATGTGAATATTGTTCACTCCGTTGGCTATAAGGTCGATTATCTGTTCAATGGCATAGGCTGTGCCCGCCTGCTTCATGGCCGCGGGATTATCGCCGAAGCGGTCAATAATCTGTTTGAAGCGGTAAGGCAGTTCTGTGCCGGAGAGTTCACACGAGCGTTTGACATTGCGCAGATTGGCCACCGGCATTATGCCGGCAACAACGGGAACATCAATGCCCGCGGAACGGATTTTATAAAGGAAATTATAGAAAATGCCGTTGTCAAAAAACATCTGCGTTGTAAGAAAATCGCATCCGGCATCAACCTTTGTTTTGAGATTTTTTATATCGTCGGCGTAGCTTGTTCGCTCAATGTGCCCTTCAGGGTAGCAGGCTCCGCCTATACACAGGTCGGGTGCGATGGCTTTAATCTCTGCCACAAGCTCACAGGCATAGTGATAATGCCACTGCTCTCTGGGCGGAGCGTTCTGCGGTATATCGCCGCGCAGGGCGAGAATATTCTCAACACCGCAGCTCTGCAGTTTCTTTATTTCGCCTACAATGGTGTTTCTGTCGGATGAAACGCAGGAGAGGTGGGCAAGAGGAGTAACGCCGTAATTGTCAAGCACATCCTTCGCTATTGCCGCCGTGTATTCGCTTGTTCCGCCGCCCGCGCCGTAGGTAACGCTCATAAAATCCGGCTTTAACTTCGCGATTTCACGCGTGGCAGTCTGCACTGTGTCAAAATTTGCTCCCGACTTGGGCGGAAACACCTCAAATGAAAGCGTAGGGCTTTTTTTTGCAAACAAATCTTTTATCTTCATGTTTTACACCTCATCCGTAATAATCTCTGATGCGGTCAAATTCTTCATCCGTTATTTCAATAACGCCGCCGTGTTTAAACCCGTACGGGAAAGAAAACTCCTCTTTGCTCATCTTAATGCGAGCGTCTCCCGGTGCGGAAGAAACAAACGGCACATAGCCCATTTTTTCTTTTTCACAGCCGAAAAAATCAAACAGCACACACCACCTGCCGTCGGGCAGAATATAAGAGGTACCGCCCTCATAGGCTCCCGGATTGCCGAGCGATTGCATAAACGAGTCAAATTCGCTGTCGTGATTAAAGGGGCCGTAAGCCGCAGGCGCCGTTTCGTGCATATTCATACCGGGATTGCAGTTTTTGTAGAACAGGTGATAAACACCGCCGGCTTTAACAAGGTGAGAGTCGAGAATTTCACAATCTTTTGTGAAAAAGAGTTTCGGGGGTGAGAATGTATTGAAATCCTCAGTGGTGCAACAGTAAATCGACATATGATTGAAGCCGTCGTCCTTTACTGTTGACCCCCAGTGCAGAAGGTAGTTGTCATCTTCTTCAATATATGTGATTTCCGGTGCCCACAGGCAGCCGTAATTTTCGGCGCTGAAATCTATAAAACCGGGACCTTCAAAATGAACAAGGTCGCCGCTCTTCCAAATAATAAGCTTTTTGCTGCCGTTGTGGTTGCAATCTTTCCAGTCAACCTCATATTTTTCATTCCATCTGCGGGCTATACACAGGTCGGTTGTAACAATAACGAACGAGCCGTCTTTAAGCCTCGCGATTTCAATGTCGCGCATCCCCTTTTCGCCGATATTGCTTGTCAGCACGGGTTTGCCGCCGTTTGTACGCTCCCAGTGAAAACCGTCTTTGCTTATTCCGAAATATATCTGCTCGCCGTCGGGGGTGAGCAGTTCTCTGAAATGTGCGAAAAGGTATGCCAAAAAAATCACCGCCCCGGTAGAAATCAAATGTTGAAATATAATAATTGATTATAAAACATACATACAAAAAAATCAATATATATTGAAAAAGATTGAATAAAATATCAATATATGGTATAATTACAATATAACACAATCGGAGGTGCAGTTATGCCGTTACAGCTTATAAGGGCGGATATTACAAAAATGGAAGTTGACGCCGTTGTCAACGCCGCAAACTCAACCCTGCTTGGCGGAGGAGGAGTTGACGGAGCCATTCACAGTGCCGCCGGGCCGGAACTGCTGCGTGAATGCCGCGCATTGGGCGGATGTGAAACAGGGCAGGCTAAAATCACCCTCGGCTATAAAATGCCGTGCAAATACATAATACACACAGTGGGTCCCGTCTGGCACGGCGGAAAAGAAAATGAAGAAAACCTTCTTTATTCCTGCTACTCAAACTCTCTTTCACTCGCCGCCGAAAAGGGATGCGAAAGTGTTGCATTTCCGCTTATTTCATCGGGAATTTACGGCTACCCGAAGGCACAGGCGCTCGGCGTCGCAACAAGAGCGATAAGAGATTTTCTTGAAAAAAACGACGATGATGTTCTTGTTTATATTGTGATTTTTGACAAAACGGCGTTTGAGGTCAGCTCTTCTTTTTTCGGTAAAATTGAGCAGAGAATAAATGATTTTGAGGTTGAGCAGGCGGAACTGCGTGACATAAGCTACGGAAGAAGAGAACACGGCAATTTGCTTAACAAGTCCGGTATTTTTCAGGCAAAAGCAAAAAAGGAAAAAAACAGTCTCTCATCTGAAAAAGGCGGATTTTGCGCAAGCTCTCCCATCATTTTTGCCGACGCCGCGGCACTTTCCGAGCCGGAGTTTGCACTTGATGAAAGTTTCAGCGAGATGCTTCTGCGCAAAATTGACGAAAAAGGGCTTTCGGACCCTC
>ONON01000184.1 GCA_900319455.1 uncultured Eubacteriales bacterium | reverse complement strand
TTGTATTAAGCGGATTATGTTTCCTTTTTTATGTTGATGTAGTTCACCGCGTCGCCGTTGATAATCTGTGTGTATTTTTTGCCTTCGAGCATAATCCAGTTATCTTCAATCTTGACGATTGTGCCCTCAAAACCCATAGCCGAACCGGCGGAAACTATTGTAACCTTTTTACCTATGAACGCCTGAAGCATTTCTGTCGGCATTTTTCTTTCAACTCCTTTTTTTCTTTTTTTCTTTTTTACAATTCTTCTTCGCCTCTGCGCGGAAGTCGCGGCTGTTGAAATCAACAGCAAAAATATAATGATATATAAAAACCAGATGTTCGGGATATAACCATCTCCTTTACCGATTAATATTTAATAATCAAAGCGGCTTTTTTGAAATCTGTGCCGACGCTCTCGGATATTTCGGAGGGGTCGGCGCCGCTTTTTCAATAATAACAAGGTTCCTTGTCTGTTCATCGGCAAGCATAAGCTCTTTTGCGCAAATGAATTTTCCGCCGAGAGTTTTAACGGCCGTGCGCGAATGTGAAAGCTCATCCTCTGCTTTGGAGCCTTTTAACGCAATAAACGCGCCGCCCTGCCTGACAAATGGCAGGCAATACTCACAAAGCACATTGAGCGAAGCGACCGCGCGGGAAACGGCGAAATCAAATTTTTCGCGGTACTCCCCTCTGCCGAACTCCTCCGCTCTGCCGTGAACAACCCGCGCTCTTAAGCCGAGTTCATCCGCAACATTCTGAACAAAATCAAGCTTTTTGCCTGTGCTGTCAAGCAAAGTGATATTC
This sequence comes from uncultured Eubacteriales bacterium, assembly GCA_900319455.1. Taxonomy (GTDB): domain Bacteria; phylum Bacillota; class Clostridia; order Oscillospirales; family Acutalibacteraceae; genus CAG-177. Next base: position 2,302 of record ONON01000184.1, on the reverse strand, counting down.
AAGCTGCTGTCATAAATCAGCATAGGCAAGCCCGGAAAGCCCGCGCCGGTGCCGATGTCTATTACGCTTGACTCTGCGGGAATATCAACAGCGGTAAAAACGGTAAGGCTGTCAACAAAATGCTTTGTGACAATTTCATCCGGGTTTTTAATTGCCGTCAGATTGAATTTTTTGTTTGTTTCAACAAGCATTTCGGCGTAGGCGTCAAACATTTCCAGCTGTAAATCGCTGAGAGCAAGGCCGAGCGCTTGAGTTTCGGATTTAAGTTGAGCCCTGTCAATCATTTTTGCCCTCCCGCTCCAGCCATATAAGCAAAACCGTTACATCCGCCGGGCTTACTCCGGAAATTCTTGAAGCCTGCCCTATGTTCTCAGGCCTGATTTTGCCGAGCTTTTCCGCCGCTTCAAGGCGTAAACCGGTAATCTGACTGTAATTAATATTTTCCGGCAGCCTGCGCGCCTCAAGCCTGCGCATCTCGTTGATTTGCTGTTGCTGGTGTTTTATGTAGCCTTCATATTTTATATCCAGCCCGACCTGCTCAAAAATCGAATCCGGTAAATCGGGTCGGGTTTTATCAAACGGGGCAAGCGCTTTGTAATCGAGCTGCGGTCTGCGCAAAAGTTCAACCAGCCTTATACCCGTTGTCATCGGCGATGTTTCACGTGAAACAAGCAGATTGTTCAGCTCCTCCGACGGGGCGATTGTAATGCTCTCAACCCTCTGCCTTTCTTCATCAATAAGACGCAGCTTCTCTTTGAAAACCGCGTAACGCTCCTCACCGATAAGCCCGATTTCATATCCGAGCCCGGTAAGCCGTCTGTCGGCGTTATCCTGACGGAGAACAAGCCGGTACTCCGAGCGGGATGTCATCATTCTGTATGGGTCGGAACACCCTTTTGTAACTAAATCGTCTATAAGTGTGCCGATATATGAGCTTCCGCGGTCAAGAATAACCGGAGGTTTGCCTTTTATTTTCATAGCGGCGTTTATTCCGGCAACAAGGCCTTGCGCCGCTGCCTCCTCATAACCGCTGGAGCCGTTGAACTGCCCCGCGCCGAAAAGCCCGTCATAATCAAGAAACTCAAGGCTTGCCTTCAGAGCGAGAGGATCAACGCAGTCATATTCTATAGCGTAAGCCGTGCGCATAACCTCGGCGTGTTTTAAACCCGGTATTGAATGCAGAATTTTAAGCTGAACATCTTCGGGCAAAGATGATGACAAACCCTGTATATAGAGTTCATCGGTATTTGCTCCGCAAGGTTCAACAAAAAGCTGATGCCGCGGTTTCTCCGAAAAACGCACAATTTTATCTTCAATGCTGGGGCAGTACCGTGGGCCTACACCGTCAATTCTGCCCGAATAAAGCGGTGATTTGTCAAGGTTTGCAAGAATAATCCGCTTGGTTTCATCGTTTGTGTAGGTGATATAACAAGGTTCGGTGTTGACAATTTCATCGGTTGTGGTAAAAGAAAACGGAGTTGTGACTTCATCGCCCGGCTGGAGTTCCATTTCTTCAAGGTCGGCGCTTCTGCGGTTGACTCTGGGGGGAGTTCCTGTTTTAAATCTGCGGGTCGGAACGCCGAGTTTTTTTAAAGCCGACGCAAGTTCATTTGCGGGGAACATTCCGTCAGGGCCGCTCTCGTAACAGACATCGCCTACATAAACTTTACCGGCAAGAAATGTTCCCGTTGCGAGAATAACACATTTTGCTTTGTGAACAGCCTCAAGGCGGGTTTTAACCGCCCACATATCGCCATCACGGTACAAATCAACAATTTCCGCCTGTTTTATAAAGAGATTTTCCTGCTGTTCGAGAATATGCTTCATATAAGCAGAATACTCTCTGCGGTCAATCTGCGCTCGCAAAGAGTGAACAGCGGGACCCTTGCCGAGGTTGAGCATACGGTTTTGCAGAGTGTTTTTATCTGCCGCAATTCCCATTTCACCGCCGAGAGCGTCAATTTCACGCACAAGATGCCCCTTTGATGTGCCGCCGATTGAAGGGTTGCAGGGCATATTGCCCACCCAATCAAGGTTGATTGTGAAAACCGCGGTTTTACATCCGAGGCGCGCCGAGGCAAGACCCGCCTCAATTCCGGCGTGCCCGGCTCCTATAACAACTGTATCAAACTGACTTGCTTCGTATTCCATAATTACCGTCCGGATTATAAAGTTCCCCGCTATTATACTCTAACGGGCAAAAAAAAACAACAGTATAATATTATAAAAACAGTGATTATAAAACAAAAGCGGAACTGCATTGGGCAGCCCCGCGATGAATTATACAGATTGTATTGCCGAT
>ONON01000026.1 GCA_900319455.1 uncultured Eubacteriales bacterium | reverse complement strand
TGCGACTCTTTTTTTGCGTGAAAACTGCTTCGCACCTCAAAGAGATGATATTTGTGCATATTTGCAGGTTATGACGATGAGGAATACCTGCAAAGATGTGCGAAGGTCGCTCTTTGAGGCATTACTGTTTTACGAGTGACTGCCCTTGGGCGGCAACCGCCTTTCAGGTGCGATTTTGCGATGTCTGCGGTTGACAAAAACGGATTGATATTGTAAAATTAAATTGTAAAAAATTAAATCTCATAAATATTCTGTGAGATATATTCATTACATAAGGCGGCTGTTCTCAGCCATTTTATTTCAGTGCCGGCGGCTTGCCGGGCGGGCAACATGCCTTATATGGAGAGCGCAATGAACGATTATGATGTTTTAAAACTTGAAAACCAGCTTTGTTTTCCGCTTTATGCGGCCTCAAGAGAGGTAATTAAACTTTACAAACCGTTTCTTGACCCCCTCGGTCTGACCTATACCCAGTATATAGCGATGATGGTTTTGTGGGATTGCCGCAAAATCAGCGTTAAAGAACTCGGCGAAAAACTGTTTCTTGACAGCGGAACTTTAACACCGTTGCTTAAAAAGCTTGAATCGCAGGGCTATATAACGCGCACCCGATCCGATGATGATGAACGTGTGCTGATAGTTGAAACAACACCGAAGGGGAGAAGGCTTCGCGACAAAGCGGTCAATGTTCCTCTTCAAATGGGAGCCTGTGTAAAAATAAAGCCGGAGGAAGCTCAGCAGCTATATACCCTTTTATATAAGCTGCTCGGCTCAATGGAATAAGATTAACAAAAATGCGGAGTTGATTTCAACTCCGTACTTTTTATGTTGTTTCCGATTTGATCTTTATAATTGTGTCTCTTATTCTTCCTGCCGCCGCAGCCGCCTTTGAGTAGTATTCATCCGGCGACAGGTCTTCATAAGCACCGCTTGTGTGGCGCATAAGCTCCAGCATAACCGTGCCTTCAAATCCGCTTTTTGCTATGTGAAGGGCGACCTTTTTAAAATCAAGGCCCGCGTCAAAAGGAATCATATGAAGGTCACCGTTGTGAACAGCAAAATTGTCATGAATATGCAGCGCAATCAGCCTTGAACCGAAAAGGGGCATATATTCCCGGCCGTCCGCGAAGCAGGCCTCGTGCCCGACATCCCAGCAAAACCCGGCACCGGGGAATTCCTCAAAAGCAAAAGCTATGTTGGCGAGTTTGCGCTGGTTTTCAAACGCGATTTTTACGCCGTTGTATTCAGCGTAATCAATAAGCTTCCTGAAACGGCGGTAGCCTGCGTCGCTTACTCTCGGCGCGTTGTCTCCCGAAGATAAATGCACCACATCTACGGGAATGCTGTTTCTTGCGCACGCGTCAACACTGTCTTTCAGCATCCTCAATGCGTCATCGCTTTCCGGATTATCAGACCATATCCGGTTTATTCCTTTGAAAGGAGCGTGACAGGTATCCGGTGAAATGTTTTCACATCGCAATTCGTCTGTAATTATATCAAGCTCCGGGTCATCCGACATGGCGAATGTTGCGCCGAAACCGTATTTTTTCAGCAAAGATACCTGTTCTTTTATGCTTAATTCACCGTCTCCGTAAGCATTCCAGCTTATGCCGATTTTCATTTCCGCACCTTCTTTTCGAAAAATCCGAATAAACAATACCACAAAAAAACAGGGCAGTCAAAAAATTTTTTATAATCGTTGCAATAATCCGCCGCCTTTTCGCGTTTTATAAGTGAAAGCAGTTTGAAAGGAGCTTGAAAATGAAAACAAAAATCAAAAAAACAGTCTGTATTTTATGCGCAATAGTTTTTGTCGCACTCGCGTTATGCTCTTGCGGCGCAAAAATATCAAAAGGCGCACGGGCGGCAGACATGGCGGCTTATGAGGATGTTCGTTTTGACAACGCTGCGCCGCAAGGCGGAGCGGCGGATTACGGCTATTCAAAAGCGCAGTCGGTCTTTGACGCCGAAACAGCGGAAGAAAATGCCGATACAAAACAGGCTTTTACAGCCGGAGAGGGCGATTACAGTGCCATAGCGGACGCTTCATCCCGCAAAATGATAAGGGACGCGTCGCTTGATATTGAAACCGAAAAATATGATGATTTTATTGCATCTCTCAACAAAGCCATAACACAGGCGGGAGGCTTCGTTCAATTCGCTTCCGAGTCGGGCGACAATTATAATTACACAAGCTCACGGTATCAGCAAATGGAAATCCGCGTTCCCGCCGAAAAACTCGATGCTTTTATCGGCAGTGTTTCCTCACTCGCAACCGTAACATCAAAGCAAATCTCCGTTAAGGAAATAACAGGTGAATATATCAATACGCAAAGCAGAATAAAGGCGCTTGAAACAGAGTATGAGGCTTTGCTTAAAATTCTCGAAAAAGCAAGCAAGGTTGAAGACCTGATATCAATTCAGGAAAGGCTCACAAATGTAAATGCGGAGCTTGAAAAAAATAAAACCGCCCTCAAAACTTACGATGAACAAATTGCGTATTCAACGGTTACTATGAGCGTAAGCGAGGTTGAGAGGGTAACAAAAACGCAGAACAAAACCTTCGGCCAGGAATTGAAAAGCAGGCTTTCTGACAATCTTTATAATATTTCACAGGGCGCCCGTTCTTTCGCGATATGGTTTATAAGCTCACTGCCTTACATTCTGATTTTCGCTGTTACCGCCGCCGCTGTTGCCGTTGCGGTATTCAAAATCAGAAAACACAGAAAAACAAAAGCAAAAAAACCGAGCAAACAATCCGGGTCAGAGGATGAAACACATAATTAACGGGTTGAGAATGAGCCGGTAATGTGGTATTATAAAAATGACTTTATCAACCGGAGGTCATTCAATGAGCGAAAAGCTGTCGGGCTCAGATGCCTTCAACTACGCTTATGAAAATTTTACCGATACGGTTTACCGCGTTGCCGCGCACAACACCTCAAACATTTCGGATGCAGAAGACATAACGCAGGATGTTTTTGTAAAGCTCCTTGAAAAAACAAGATCTTTCAAAAACCCCGAGCATCTCAAAGCGTGGCTCATACGGGTTACCGTCAATCTCTGTCATTCTCTTTACCGTTCATCCAAACGGCAAACTGAGCTTGACGGTAACATAGTCGCGCCTGAAAACGGTGAGTTGAAGGTTATTGAATATGTCAAAGCTTTGCCCGAAAACTACCGCAACGCGATTTATCTTCATTATTATGAAGGCTATTCGGCGGGCGAGATTGCCGAAATTCTCGGCTCAAAGCAAAACACGGTTCTTTCTTGGCTAAAACGGGGGAGAGAATTGCTTAAATCACAGATAGGGGGATTTGACGATGAATAATAAAAATAAATATATTATTGAAGTCGATGCCCTTACAGCAGGCGATGAGCTTAAAAAATCAATTCTTCAACTGCCTGATAAAAAAAAGAAAAAGAGTGTTTACAAAAAAATAATTCCGATTGCCGCCTGCATCGTTATCGCGGTTACAGCCGCCCTGCCCGGCTTTCTTTTCAGGGCCGGGAATGCAAAAGACGCGGCTCAGGAAGTGGTTTATGATGCTGAATTTGAAAACGCCGCGGCGGTTCAAAACGAAGAGTCATTAAACGCTAAATCTGAATCGGGCGGATATTACGCGGATGAACTTTCGCCTGATTCATCGATGGAGCCTGAAAATGTCACTGTTCAGAAAGACGGCAGAACATACACATTGAACAGCGAACTTTCCGATACGGTCAAAGAGATTATCCTGTCTGCCCGCGACACCGCGCAGTACAATAAAAAAATCGACCTTTCAGGTGATAACGGTATTACGATTATTTACTCAGAAAGTCGGTACATATACTATCCGGATGCCGGAATCATAACATCAGATACATTTGTGTCAACCCTTGACGGCGAAACAAAAAATGCTCTTAATGATATTCTGGAATATTCTGCCGACTGAAACGGTAGGAAATTATTAAAATATCCTTAAAATTTGATTATTTTATTTACAAAAGCACTCCTGTTTGATATAGTATCAAAGATACTATGTAAAGGAGTGCTTATTTATGCCTGCATTTTCAGATTTAGGTGTTCTTCTGGGCGAGGTTTCCCGTCAGCAGATAATCCACACCACGAAGAACCCGCTTAAGGCGCAGAACAAAGTTCTTAAAAAAATCGTTCGCAGAAATAAAAACTGCGAACTCGGTCAAAAACTCAATTTAAAAGATGTTCATTCAATCAAAGATTATCAGGACACAGTTCCGCTCTCAACATACGCTGATTATGAGCCTTATGTTGACCGTATGATGAATAACGGCGAAAAAAGGCTTATGTTCAACGGCATCAATGTGCGTTACGCCTCTTCGTCCGGCTCTGTCGGCAAGCCGAAGATGCTTCCCAAAAGCATAAACGACCTCTGGAAAATGCAGTGTATAGGCTTTTCCGTTTCAGTTACAACCGCTTATCATCACCTTAAAAACAAAGGCGTACGCCTTAAAAACCAGTTAGGTCCTCTCGCTCTCAACCTTTCGGGTCATAAAACTCCCGACGGCAAAATGAGCAACGGCGCCGCTCAGATTCCTCTGCGTGCGCTTAAACCCATTCTTCCGTTCTTCTGCACATCTCCGCTTCCGCTTCTTTTCCCCAATCTTGAAGATAAATTTGACACATCATATCTTCACCTGCGTTTCTGCCTTGAAAACAAAAAGGTAACATATCTCGGCTCGCTCGTCGTAACTCTTCTTACCCAGATGTTCGATTATCTCGAAGAAAACTGGGAAATGCTCTGCGACGATATTGAAAAGGGCATTATCAACCCGAATATTGACTGCCCCGATTATTTCCGCAAAAAATATGAAAAGAAATTCAAACCCAACCCCGAAAGAGCCGCTGAACTGCGCAGAGAGTTTGAAAAGGGCTTTGATGAGCCTATCGCCCCCCGTATATGGCCCAACCTTCAGTGGGCATACGGTATGATGAGCTCCAACCTTGCTGTTTACGCCGATAAGCTCCGCAAGGTAATCGGCCCCGATGTCGGCATTCACATTATGGGCTACGCGGCGGCGGAAGGCTATTTCGCAACTCCCATGGAGCTTGACGCGAAGGATTATGTCGCAATTCCCTATACCGTTTTCTTTGAGTTCCTTCCCATTAATGAGGATGAGGAAAAAGCGGATGATACTGTCAGACCGCTCCTTCTCAATGAGCTTGAAGTCGGTAAAATGTATGAGATAATCGTTACCAACTTCTCCGGCCTTTACAGATACAGAATAGAAGATGTTATCAAAGTTACCGGTATGTATAACAACACTCCCAGAATTGAGCTCTGCTACAGGCAGAACCTTTCGATGAATGTTGCCAACGAAAAGACCACAACCGATATGACCGATGCCGCCGTCGAGCGCATAGTCAATGAAGTTGGTGTTGAGTATCAGGGCTTCAGCTTCTATCCCGATTTCACAACAAAGCCCCCGAGATACACACTCCTTATAGAACTCAAGGGCGAAACAAACGAAGAAATCAGGCAGGCTCTTATTGAAGCGCTTGACCGCGCAATGGATGATATTAACGAAAAGTGGTATAAGTACCGCCGCTGGGGTATGCTCGGCACGCCTGAGGTTCTTTTCCTCAAAGAGAAAACATATACCGATTATAACAAGTACCTCGCCGACAAGGGCGTTGTTCTTAACCAGATTAAACCCGTTACTGTTATAAATAACGAGGAAAGAGAGCAATTCTTCTTCTCCCATGTCGCTACAGATGCTCCCGTTGTCAAAGAAGTTCTCGCAAAGTTTGAGAAATAAAGCAAAATACATCCGAAAAACTTCATTTAGCTATTGACAAATAAAATAACAGTGATATACTAATTACCGACCGCAAAGGTAGGTAAATAAATCGCCACCGCAGATGCGGCGGCGATTTTTTAAAATATCATCAATAACTGTTAAAATAAAAGGAGCAATTATGATTTACGCTGATAACGCATCAACAACCAAGATGAGCAAAACGGCAATAAACGCAATGCTGCCGTATTTTGACGGCATCTACGGCAACCCCTCAAGCCTTTACGCGTTCGGTCAGGAGGCAAAGGAGGCACTTGAGAATTGCAGAGAAAGGGTTGCGGCCTGCCTTAATTGCGAGCCCCGTGAAATCATCTTCACATCCGGCGGCAGCGAAGCTGACAATCAGGCTATTATTTCCGCCGCACGGCTCGGCGCGAAAAAAGGCAAAAAGCACATAATATCAACCGCGTTTGAACATCATGCCGTTTTGCACACATTAAAAGCTCTTGAAAAAGAGGGCTTTGAAATAACTTTGCTTGATGTTCATTCAACGGGTCTTGTTACACCCGAACAGGTAAGCGAGGCCATCAGAGAAGACACCTGCCTTGTTACGATTATGTTCGCAAACAACGAGATAGGCACAATCGAGCCCATAAAAGAAATCGGTGAAGTATGCCGTGAGAAAAAGGTGCTTTTCCACACCGATGCCGTCCAGGCCGTCGGTCATATAAAAGTTGATGTTAAAGAACAGAATATTGATATGCTTTCAATCTCCGCGCATAAATTCCACGGGCCCAAAGGGGTAGGCGTACTTTACGCGAAAAAAGGCATTTTGCTTACCTCTGTTATTAACGGCGGCGCTCAGGAGAGGGGAAAAAGAGCGGGAACCGAAAATATCGCGGGCATAGCCGGTATGACTGCCGCGCTTGAAGAAGCCTGCGGCAAAATCGACGAAAACGCCGCAAAAACAATTCCGTTGAGAAACAGGTTGATTGAAGGTCTTGACAAAATTCCTTACGGCGAACTCAACGGCACCGCGGAGCAGCGTCTGCCCGGCAATGTCAACTTCTGCTTTGAAGGTATTGAAGGCGAATCTCTCCTTCTTCTTCTTGACGATAAGGGCATTTGTGCTTCATCCGGTTCCGCCTGCACATCGGGTTCGCTTGACCCCAGCCATGTTCTGCTTGCGATAGGCAGGCCTCACGAGGTTGCTCACGGCTCGCTCAGGCTTACCATAAATGAGGAATTTACCGAAAAAGATATTGATTATATTATTGAAGCTGTTACCGATGTGGTAACTTATCTCAGAAATATGTCTCCGTTCTGGCGTGACCTTGTCAACGGCAAGCGCGAGCATGTTTTCGCGAAATGAAAGGAGAATGAAGATGGCACTTTACAGTGAAAAAGTTATGGATCATTTCCGCAATCCCCGCAATGTCGGTGTGATTGAAAACGCAGACGGCGTCGGCGAAGTCGGCAACCCCGTGTGCGGCGATATTATGAAGATTTATCTCAAAATTGACAATGATGTTGTTACCGATGTAAAATTTGAAACTTTCGGTTGCGGCAGCGCGATTGCCTCAAGCTCAATGGCTACCGAGCTTATCAAAGGCAAACCCGTTTCGGAAGTTTTACAGCTTACTAATAAGGCGGTTGTAGAGGCTCTCGACGGTCTGCCGGCACATAAACTGCATTGCTCCGTTCTTGCGGAGGAGGCAATCAAAAAAGCGTTAAAAGATTACTACGATAAAAACGGAATTGAATACGACAAGGCTCTTTTCCCGGATTGTGACAGCTGCGCTCACTGCTGCGACCAATGAGCTTTGTTGAGCGGCTCAGGGCAGAACGCGACCTGCCTGATGAAGAACTGAAAACACTGCTTGAAACAGACCGGTTTGACGAGGAGCTTCACAAAACGGCGGATGAAGTCAGACAGTCGGTTTACGGCAAAGCCGTGTATCTCAGAGGGCTTATTGAGTTCACAAACTATTGCAAAAACGACTGTTATTACTGCGGAATCCGAAAAAGCAATAAAGCCGAAAGATACAGGCTCACAAAGCGTCAAATTCTTGACTGCTGCGCTCAGGGATACGCTCTCGGCTACAAAACCTTTGTGCTTCAGGGCGGAGAAGACCCGTTTTTTACAGATGATGTTCTGTGTGACATAATTGCTGCAATCCGTTCGCTTTATTCCGATTGCGCAATCACTCTGTCAATCGGAGAGAGAAGCGAAGAGAGCTACCGCCTTTTTTTTGAAAGCGGTGCAAACAGATTCCTTCTGCGCCACGAAACCGCGGATGAAAACCATTATTCCGTGCTTCATCCGGCGGTTATGTCACTCTCAAACAGGAAGCAGTGCCTTTTTAACCTTAAAGAAATCGGTTATCAGGTCGGCACGGGATTTATGGTCGGTTCGCCTTATCAGACAACGCGGAACATTATTTCGGATTTACGCTTTATGCAGAGCCTGTCTCCCGATATGATAGGAATAGGTCCGTTCATACCTGCGAAAGGAACGCCGTTTGAGCATTTTCCAAACGGCAGCGTTGAACTGACGCTCAGGCTCATTTCCGTGTTGCGTCTGATGTTCCCTCACGCGCTTATTCCCGCTACAACGGCTCTCGGCACCTTGCATCCGCAGGGCAGGGAGCTTGGCCTGAAAGCGGGCGCAAATGTTGTTATGCCCAACCTCTCACCGGTTGAATACCGCGGCAAATACACTATTTATAACAATAAAATCTGCACAGGTGAGGAATCCGCACAGTGCAAAGACTGCCTTAAAAGAAGAATTGAAAGTGCCGGCTATGAGATTTCCGACAGCGTCGGCAATGTTAAAAGGGAAACGGTTAAATGAAAGCGTTGATTGCAATGAGCGGCGGAGTTGATTCTTCCGTCGCCGCTTATCTTATGAAATCACGGGGCTTTGATTGCATAGGCTGCACAATGAAGCTGTTTGACAACAAAGAGGAACAGGTGTCGCAGGGCAAAACCTGCTGTTCGCTTGAAGATGTTGAAGACGCGAGAAGTGTCGCTTTCCGCCTCGGTATGCCCTATTATGTTTTTAATTTTACCGAAGATTTTGAAAAAAAGGTAATCGGCAGTTTTATAAAATGCTATGAAAAGGGGATGACTCCCAACCCTTGCATTGACTGCAACCGGTATATGAAATTTGACTGCCTTTATGAGCGCGCAAAGGTACTTGGCTGCGATTATACAGTAACGGGCCATTACGCGAGAATTGAAAGGCAAGGCGAAAAATATGTGCTGAAAAAGGCGCTTGATTTAACCAAAGATCAAAGCTATGTTCTCTATTCATTCAATCAGGAGCAGCTTGCTCACACACAGTTTCCGCTCGGCGAGCTGACAAAAGTTCAGACCCGTGAAATTGCCGAAAAGAACGGGTTTATAAACGCTTCAAAGCCCGACAGTCAGGATATCTGCTTTGTTCCCGACGGTGACTATGCCCGCGTTATTGAGGAGCGTACCGGCAGAGTTTATCCAAAAGGTAATTTCATAAAAAAGGACGGAACTGTTTTAGGTGAACACAAGGGCATTATTCACTATACAATCGGTCAGCGAAAAGGGCTTGGAATTTCCGCGCCGGCGCCGCTGTTTGTTCTGTCAATAAATCCCGAAAACAATACCGTTGTGCTCGGTGACAGTGATGATTTGTTCTCAGATGAATTTTATGTCAGCGGTTTCAACTGGATTTCGGGAGAAACGCCGCAGGGCGAACTTCGATGCAACGCGAAAATCCGTTACAGGCAAAAGGAACAGCCCGCAACGGTTACTCCGCTTGAAAATTCAAGGGTGAGAATTAAATTTGATGAGCCGCAGCGCGCGGTAACACCGGGTCAGTCGGCGGTGCTTTATGACGGTGATATTGTGCTCGGCGGCGGAATAATAGAGCGTAAAGATTATGAGCAGATTTGAAAGAACACAAATGCTTTTCGGCGCTGACGCTATGCAAAAGCTTGCCGCTTCCCGCGTTGCCGTTTTCGGGGCAGGGGGAGTAGGCGGTTATGTTATTGAGGCGCTTGCCCGTTCGGGAATAGGAGCTATTGATATAATTGACCATGACACGGTAAGCGAGTCAAACATAAACCGTCAGATTTTAGCCTCAGACAAAACCGTCGGCCGTTACAAGGCGGATGTCGCGAAACAGCGCGTCGCTTTCATTAATCCCGATTGCAGGGTGAATGCCGTTAAACTGTTTTATCTGCCCGACACTCAAAACGAAATTGATTTTTCGCGGTTTGACTATGTTGTTGACGCGATTGACACGGTAACAGGCAAACTGCTGATTGTTCAAAACGCCAAAAAGGCGGGAGTGCCGGTAATCAGCGCAATGGGTACCGGCAATAAGCTTGACCCGACAAAACTGAAAGTAGCCGACATTTATGAAACATCCGTCTGCCCGCTTGCGAGAATAATGCGTAACGAACTGCGCAAAAGAAATATTTGTTCTCTCAAAGTGGTTTATTCGGATGAAAAGCCGGTGAAGCCGGTTGAAACTGTTGAAAACACAGGCTCCGGGCGGCGTGACATACCGGGTTCAACCGCGTTTGTTCCGTCTGCGGCGGGTCTTATAATAGCGAGTGAGGTTATAAAAGATTTAACCGGAATACGCAACATAGAATAAAGTCAGGTGTTATTAAAATGATGATTTCAACAAGAGGCAAATACGCCCTTCGCGTTATGATTGACCTTGCTGAACACGCAACAGACAAATACATCGCGATGAAAACAATAGCCGAGAGGCAGAATATTTCTCTCAAATATATCGAAAGAATCCTTCCGCCTCTTGTCAAAGCGGATTTGATTGAGGGCGTTCACGGCAAGGGCGGAGGTTACAGGCTTACCCGCAAGCCGTCGGAGTATAAAATCTCCGAAATCCTGTCGCTCACGGAGGGCGATTTAGCTCCCGTTACCTGCCTTGAATGCGGGGCGGAGCCTTGCAAAATGCACGCCGAGTGCAGAACTCTGCCTTTGTGGACGGAATTAAACAAACTCATTTACAATTACCTTGATTCCGTTACCATAGCGGATTTAATGCGGGATATGAAATCTGAAGAACAATGCACCGATAAAGCATAAAAAGAACGCCGCCGGGCGTTCTTTTGCTTATATTATTATTCCGGTATTTAATTCAGCGTTTTTTCACCGCTCTCATACAGAGCCTCATTGATTTTGTTTACCGGTTTTCCTTCGTTAAAACCGAGAATGATAATACTGTCTCTCTTGATTTTCGGGTACAGCGCCGAGAAACCTGCAATTTTTAAAAGTGACTGTGTTTCGTCAAGGCTCAGCTCCATCGCGTTGCAAATGCAAATCAAAGAGTCGCGTGAGGGCCGGCGTGTGCCTGAAAAAATCTGATACCCCATAACCTCGCTGAACTCTGTTTTCTTAATCACTTCGCTCTTGACTAATCCTTTTTTGGCAATTATATTGTTTAAGTAGGTCGCAATTTCGTCGCTGACCATATATTTTGAGTTTTCTTTAAGATATTCTTTAATGTTGTTTGCTTTGAGCAGCTCATTCATCAGGTCATCGGTAGGCTTTTTAAGCATAATACACCCCCGGGGAAGTGAATTTTTTGTCATCTGAATTCAATTCAATTATTGCAGAGCAGTTTGAATTTGTCAAGTCGCTCAGCGGCAGGGCGGAGAAAACGGCAAATGTTTTGCGCCATAAGGCAAGCGGTAAAAAAATAATTTATTTCAATTTAAAAGCCGATGTTTCGGTTTTCAGGTTCCTTATGGGTATATCTCACCCCAATCTGCCGCGTGTTTATTCGGTTGAGCCGTCCGGTGACAGGTGCGAAATATATGAGGAGTTTATTGACGGAATAACCGTCGGCGATGTTCTGCAAACAGGGCATTATACCGAAAGCGGAATGAAAAAGGTGGTTCAGGGCGTTTGCTCCGCGCTGGAGGTGCTTCACAAAAACAAAATCATCCACCGTGACATAAAACCCGAAAATGTGATTATCGACACCCGCGGCAATGTAAAACTGATTGATTTTGACGCCGCGAGGGTTTATGACCCTTCCAAGTCCGGTGACACAACCTTTGCAGGCACAGCGGGATTTGCCGCACCGGAGCAGTTCGCGATTTCACAAACCGATCAGCGCTCCGATATTTTCTCCCTTGGCATTATGATGAATATTATGCTCACGGGCGACCATCCGAGTAGCAGCCCTTACGGCGGTAAATACGGCAAAATAATTGAGAAATGCATCCAAACGGATCCGAACAAACGCTACAATAATGTTTCGGAACTTGTTGAAATATTATAATCCCGCTGAAAAACCGAACAAAACCAACCTTTTCCGCGGTAGGGGCGATTATCAATCGCCCGCAAAAAGTATTGCAATTTTGCGATATTACCCCGTAGGGCGGGATTCCCAATCCCGCCGAAACATTCCCAATGCCGCCGCGAAAATGATAACAACTGCCGCAAAATCAACCTTTTCCGAGGTAGGGGCGATTATCAATCGCCCGCGAAAACACAATAAACCGTAATTCAACGGAACGCATATATGCGTTCCCTACGCCGTTTTTCTCAATTTTATCCGGCATATGAAAACCTGACTCCGTAGGGCGGGATTCCCAATCTCGCCGTGAAAATGATAACAACTGCCGCAAAATCAACCTTTTCCGAGGTAGGGGCGAGTATCAATCGCCCGCGAAAAATATTGCAATCTTGCGATAATGCCCCGTAGGGCGGCATTCCCCAATGCCGCCGAAACAATCAACACAAAACTCACCTTGAGTGTCATTGCGAGGAGCGCACTGCCGAGGCAATCCGTTCCGTCGCGGAATTAATCATTTTTGTCAAAAACGGAAGAAACGGATTCCCACGCCCGAAACTTCGTTTCTCACTCGGAATGACAGGGTATCTGACTCCTGACTTCTACCTCCTGACTGCTGAAATTTCCCCATAAAATAAAAAACGCTGTGTCAAGTCACTCCGAATGATGACTTTACACAGTTTTTTTCTTTATTATGCAGCCTGCATAGGACAAATTGAAAATTGTTATTTATAATATCTTTAAGCTTTTATCTTTTATGGTTTTCAATAACAAGTTTTACAATTTCCTTCTCTTTTCTGTTAAGCAGTTTGTAGCGGCTGAAAACGCTTTTTTCTTCTTTTGTGAGGGATGAAACGGCGAAATCGGGCGCAGGAACCCTGCCGATTAAATAATCGACGCTTACCGAAAAATAATCGGCGATTTTAATCAGTACCGCTATATCCGGCTCAACACCGGTGTTTTCATATTTATTTACCGACTGCTGGCTTACTCCGATTTCGTCCGCCAATTGCTGCTGGCTTATTTTGTTCTCTTTTCTCAGCGCTTTAAGATTTTTAACCATTTTTATCACCGTTGTTCATTATAACAATAAATCGGTGTTATTTAAAAAACTTATTATTAGTTATTGACTACAACCGTTAGTTGTGATTAAATATTAATAATATTATTTGAAAGGATGATAAAATGTATTGCCCCAATTGCGGAAAAGAACTACAGGAAGGAGCAAAGTTCTGTCTTGAATGCGGTGCAAAAATTGGTGTTTCCGATACTACTGCTTCTCAGTCTTCTTCCGAAACCGAAAAGCCCGTTTATGCCAGCAATGTGCCAAGCGAAATAAGCTCTGCACAGTCGGCACCCGACAGCGACACTAATTCAACCGGCAACACACAAAACAACCCTGTTGCCGTTCCACCGAAAGGGAAAAAAGGGAAGAAAGTATTATTAATACTTCTATTGATTCTCGTTCCTTTGATCATTTACGGCGTTTTTTCTGATTCAGGCGACGGGGAATCTGATAGTTCAAATAAAAGTAGTTTTTTTGTAAGTGATGAAATAAGTGATGAAACATATATTAGCTGTGCAAAGCAAGTTGTTGCGGAACAACTTAGATCTCCGGGATCGGCCATTTTCTCGAATTGCGAAGTTATGGAAAAAGATGATTACGGAAGAGTTCTTGTTGTTGGATATGTTGACAGTCAAAACGGATTTGGCGCAACTCTCAGAAATGGTTTTGCCGTAGTAATTACAAATTACGATAAAGAAACAGAGAGGTTCTCCTACTCAAGATCGTTTGAATTGTGGAAATGGGAATTCGATTATTTAAAAGATACAACAATAGAAAATGTAAAATCAAACAGTCAGTGGAATGAACCAAAAGAAACTGAAACCACAACTTGATTGTGAAATATTATTTAAAAGAAAGGATAAATAATTATGAAAAGAATTATTTCATTAGTTTTATCATTAATGATTTTTTGTTTAACACTTGTTAGTTTATCTATTCCGTCAACTGCTTATGAATCCGCCGACGGTTTGTGGACTTATTCGCTCAACGGTGGAAAAGCTGTGTTAAGTAAATACCACGGGCAATTAAACAAAGTGACTATTCCTGCAAAAGTTGACGGTTATGATGTTGTTTTTGACAATTATTTCACCATTTCTGCTAAAGAAGTTACTTTGGCAGAAGGTATAACTGAGGTCAGTGACGGTGCGTTCAATTATAACCAATCCTTGGAAGTTATTAATTTACCTTCAACAATCACTTATATTGGTGTAGGCTCTTTTTCGAGAACACACATTAAAACAATCAGTTTTCCTGAAAACCTTAAAACTATAGGAAGCGGTGCTTTTTCAGGATGTGACGAGTTGAAAACAGTAATTGATATTCCCGAAAGCGTTGAAACACTTGGGGATTCTGCTTTTAGAGGTGCAGGGATAACAGGAATAAATATTCCCGGAACTATAACGGTTATTCCCGATTTTTTATGTGCGGAATGTCCTAACTTAAGAGTTGTCCGATTAGCTGAAGGCGTAAAAAGGATAGGTTCACGCTCATTTGAAAACTGTTATCTTTGGAACGACGATGAAGGTCATTATGAATCTATTGAAAAAGTTTATATGCCTAAAAGCTTAATCAGTGTATCCAGTTCGGGTATAGGCAATGTTGGAGTTAATCCCTTCTCAAGTTATTATGAGCAATCTCTTGTAGTTTATGGTTATGAAGGAACTGTTGCTGAATCTTTTGCGGAAACATTTAATTATAAATTTGTCGCAATTAAACCTGTTACTGCTGTTTCTGTAACTCCGTCAAGCTTAACTCTCGCCAGCAATAAAACATCTCAATTAACCTGCACAGTTACGCCTTCCGACGCTACAAATAAAAACATAAAATGGAGCAGTTCAAACAATAATGTCGCAACAGTCAGTTCATCTGGTCTTGTAACAAGCAAATCCGAAGGCACGGCAGTCATTACCGCAACATCCGAGGACGGCGGCCTGAAAGCGACATGCAATGTGACTGTTCATAATCATTCATACACAGCAACAGTCGAAAAGGCTGCAACTTGTTCACAGGAAGGGATTAGGCGTTACACCTGCAAATGTGGAGACACATACACCGAACCTATCGGAAAAACTTCGCATAAATATGTTGGTAAAATAACTACACCCGCAGGTTGCACAACATCCGGCGTCAAAACATTTACCTGCAGTGTTTGTCAGGCACAATACACGGAATCAATTAAGCCGACAGGTCATAGTATGACATCGAGCATTACCAAATCTCCGACCTGTACAGAAAAAGGAACCAAGCACTACTGGTGCACAAAATGTGACTATAGTTATGATGAACAGATTCCGGCAAACGGTCATAATATGACTTCAAGCGTATCAAAAGCCGCAACTTGCACCGAAGACGGAACACTTCATAATTATTGCACAAGATGCACCTACAGCTATGACACCGTGATTAAAGCAGAAGGTCATAAATACGGCGCATGGAAAACAGTTACTCCTCCGACCAAAACGAAAGAAGGAACAGAAAAACGGACTTGTTCGGTTTGTCAGGCATCCCAGACAAGGGCGATACCTGCAGAAGGCAAACTTTCGTCAGCAAATGTTAAAATCAACAATAACCCCGGCAAAAAGACAATTAATTACAGAGAGGGTATAATTCTTACCGCAAAAGTCAGCGGTCAGAACTCCGGAGATAAAGTAGTCTGGTATGTAAATAATCAAAAATATTGTGAAGGGAACACCTTTGAGTATAAAGAAATTAAAACCAATATAACAGTTAAAGCAGTTCTTGTCGATAAAAGCGGAACTGAATACTATAATTCTGAGGAAAAACCTGTTGCGGATGATGAAAGAATAGAGGTTAAAGCGGATTTCTTTACAAAATTAATTGCATTTTTCAAAGGCATTTTCGGGGGCAATCCAATAATAAAACAATAACACTGACAGTATTACAAAAGCTGCCTTCGGGCGGCTTTTGCTTTTTATGAACTCAATCTTGTAATTACCTCTTTATTCTGCTGCAATAAACAAAAAATTCCGGAGTTTTTTTATAACCTGTAAACAGTGTTCCGCGTTTCTGCCTGACGAAAGCCTTTTTGTACCGATATTTTGAAATTGTCTGTATAAAAATATAAAATGCCGATTCTCTCATCACTACTGAGAATTCTTTCAAGATTAAGAATAATTCTCAGTAATATTGATTTTTTAAGCGAGTTGCGGTATAATTCTCAATTTTTTTGAAAATGAACAGTCTGAATGATTGAAAAGAGGTTTGAAGAGCTTTTTTACCTTCTGTCAATCTTCTGCAGTTTTGCCCTTTAAGAGCAACTGCTTCAAGGCTTTTAAGCCTCTCACTTTGGATTTTCCCAACCTCAAACTTCAGATTTTCCGATGTTAAACTTTGGATTTTACTGACGGTTGACTTTGGATTTTCCGATTTTGCGGTTGCCGTTTTGTGTATGTTCTTGTAAAACGGCTGATTTTTTGTTACAATCAAAAAAACATAAATACGGGAAGTGTTTTTATGGTATGTAAACAGTGTTCCGCCTCTCTGCCTGACGAAAGCCTATTTTGCCCGTACTGCATGGCAAAATTCACCGAAAAAAACTCAAACAGGCAAAAGCTTAACGCGTTAAAAATCACCGCGGCTTTAATTGCCGTTTTGCTTGCTGTTTCGTTTATTGTCGCGTTCCTGATAAAGTCAAAAACCGCCGAAAAAGAAAACAGCACATCTGTGCAAACACAGTCACCGTCAGCGCAGCAGACAACCGTAAACAACGGCAGCCAATCTGAAAAAATCGCAGCCGAAACCTCAACCGCTGTAATAAACGGCGAATACTATGAACCGGGCACTTATTTCTGGAACATCAACGCCAACGGTGAAATTGTTCTTGAAGATTACGAAAATTATCCGTTTTGAGGTCTTGAAATGATATGTAACAACTGCTCAAAAGAACTGCCGCGGGGCAGTCAGTTCTGCCCTTACTGCCTGCAAAAATTCACTCCCGAAACGCTGATTGTTCCCAAGAGCAAAAGGGAGCGAAACACAGGGTTCATAATTGCCCTTGTTGCTGTTTTTACGGCGTTTTTAATAATTGCCGCGTTAATACTGCATAACGGCAAAACCGCTGAAAATGGAGCGCCTCCGCCGGGCACCGAAACACAGGCGGACTCTCTGCCGCAACCTTCCGTAACACGGGAAGATATAACCGAAGGCGAATACTATGTAACGGATGAAAACGGCAACACAACATTTCCGCCCGCAACCTATGTTGTTGTGGTGGAGGAAGACGGAAGCGTGAAAGAGGGCTTTATTCTGCCCGAATAAACCAAACTCCCGGCAGTCAACAGGCTGCCGGGAGCTTTTGCCGTTAATCTTATTTATACAGTTCTAATTCCATTTTATCGGATGATTTCATAAACTGAGGGTATTTCGGGTTTGTGTCAACCGTTACTCTGCCTTCACAGCTCAAAATCCAGAACACAAAATCGGAGTAGTCCGTTCCGTAATGGCAGGCAACATGCGGAGAACCGCTGATTGCCCAGGTGTTTTCGGGGTAAAGAACATCCGAAAGGTCGCAAACATTGTCGGGCGAAACCCTCTGACCCTTGTAGCCGTCGCCGAGGGTCTGACCTGTGCGGGCAACTTTCGCGAAGCCGAGCATAGGGCCGCTTTCAAGCGTGCCGTCGCCGTTCTCGCCGCCTCTTAAATAAACGGGGATGTTTGCCGTGCCGTAGCTTGCTATAATATCAAAAAAGAAATCTTCATCTTCCTGCAAAAACTCGTTCCTTGCCGCCGCCATCTTTTGGTATTCTTCGGTAAGGGCAATCAGGTCGGCGTATTCATCCTCTTTTCCGCCGAACATAAACTCAATATCCTCATCATACCCATCCGGCAGGCAGAGCGCCCAGAGTGAGGGCATAGTGCCGAAAACAGGTGAGAGAAACTCGTCATACACCTTATCTTTGATTTTCGCAATAAGCTTGTTGCCGAGGTTCGCGATTCGCTCAAATGAGCCGATTTTTTCAAGCCCCCTGTAAAGCAGACCGATAACGGCGTTGCTCCCGCCCAGCTTCTGGTAAACAAAATTGTAAAGCGCGTCGGGCTCAATTACGGCTTTGCCTGCGAAAAGGTCTGTGGTAACATAAGTGCCGCAAAAAGTGGATGAGAGAAAAATCACCCTGTTGACATCCTGAGTGCCGTATTTGTAAAGGTAGCTTTCGGTCATAATTCCGCCCATACTTGCGCAAACAATATTAACCTTGTCTTTGCCCGAATCCTCAAGGGCGCGTTTGACCATATCATTTATTTTATCCGCGTGCATAAACGGGTCAAGCCGCCAGTCATACATATAATAATACACATTTTTGCTGCCGTATTTTTCACACGCGGTTTTAAGTATTCCCCACTCGTTGTCATCGGTCAGGCTGTTTACAAATTCGGGGTAATTGCTCAGCGCAAGCGGATATTCCTGAACCGAAACATCGTATTTTGAGGTGCCGTCTTTGTTACAGGCGAGCAGGCCGAGAGTTTTATCAACATAGTCAATTACATCGTCAACAAAATAATCAATATTCCAATGAACAATTCCGTTGGCGATTGCCTTGAGCAGTTTAAAAATAAGTTCACCGGCGTTTATTCCGCGAAACGCGGGTTCTTCCTCGGCAGTGCCGAGCTTGTGAACGAGCAGGCTTATTTCCATACCTCTGACCAGAATGAACGGATAGCCGTTATAGTCCGTTTCCGCAGCGTCAACCGTGTTTGCAGGTGCTTTGGCGGAAATCGCGGAGGCAGGCATTGCGATAATGCCGAAAAGCAGCGCAAAAGTGAGAACAATGCTTATAAACCGTTTCATTTACAACTCTCCTCTTTTGTAATACAGAGATTATAACACAAATTTTCGATTTTGCAAATAAAAAAACCCGCACTTTATGTACGGGTTAAATTTGTTACCGGTTAATGTAGCTTTCGATCAGTTCTTTTGCCTGTGTATTGTCGGCGCTTATGCAAAAAACAACGCAGTTGCCGCGCGTGATTACAACGGCGCTTTCAATTTTGGGAACCTCTTTGGGGCCGTAGGAAGCGTAGCTTTCTTTAAGATAATCAATTTTATCCTGAACAGCTTTTTGAACAAGAGCAATGTCTTCGCTGTTCTGAACCTTAAACGCCGCGAATAT
>ONON01000056.1 GCA_900319455.1 uncultured Eubacteriales bacterium | reverse complement strand
GGCGCGGTCAGGCTGATGGTTTCGCTTAAAGACATAAACATACAGTTAATCAATATTTCCGCAACGGTGATTTTGCTCTGCATAGTGTTTCTCGGCCTTATTATTTTTGTTTCATCAAGGTTTTATTTCAAAACGGTAATCGGCCCCGTCAGAAATGTCTGTTCCATAGCCGAAAGAATAGCGAGCGGTGATCTTGACGCCAGGGTTGAACAGTATAATGAAGATGATGAAATAGGAATGCTTTGCGAGAAAATAAACGATATGGCAACCGAGCTTGAGTCGGCGGATAAAATGAAAAATGACTTTATCTCAACCGTGTCGCATGAGCTGCGCACTCCTCTTACCGCGATAAAGGGCTGGGGAGAAACATTGTTGCAGATAGGCGCGACGGATCCCGTTACAAGCCGCCGCGGTATGGAGGTTATTCTTGACGAAACGGGCAGGCTTAACGGAATGGTTGAGGAACTGCTTGATTTCTCAAGAATGAGCAACGGCAGAATGAGCCTGAATATTGAAAAAATCGATGTTCTCGCCGAGTTGGATGAAACCGTTTTCGCGTTCAGGGAGCGCGCAGTAAGAGAGGGCATTGAACTGAGCTATAATGTTCCGTCCATTCCCGTTCCCGCCGACGCGGACGCCTCGAGAATAAAACAGGTGTTTGTGAACATTCTTGACAACGCGATAAAATATAACCGTCAGGGCGGCAAAGTTATTGTCACCGCGGAGGTGAGTAAGCCGAAAACGCTTATAATCACTTTCACCGACACGGGCAAAGGAATCTCTCCGGACGATCTGCCGAAGGTCAAAGAAAAGTTTTATAAAGCCGATTCAACCGTGCGAGGCTCCGGCATCGGGCTTGCGGTTGTTGATGAAATCGTAAAACTGCACAAAGGTGAGTTTAATATAGACAGTATTCTCGGCGAGGGAACAACAGTTACAATATTACTTCCGGTTGATGAAATACCGGACGATGAGGTTAGCACAAATGAGCAATAAACAAAAAGATAAAAAAGAATATGTGGCTGTCGGCGGTCAGGCGCTGATGGAAGGCATTATGATGCGCGGCCCGAAGGGCTCCGCGATGGCTCTGCGTCTGCCGGACGGCTCCATAGATGTTGAAATGAAAAAATTTGTTTCAATACGCAAAAAATACAAGTTTTTCAATATTCCTGTTCTCAGGGGCGTCGTTTCATTCATTGAGTCAATGATATTCGGCTACAACTGCCTTATGGAATCAGCTGAGAAAACGAGCCTTGATGACCTGAGCGCCGATGAAAGCGATTCCAAACTCGATAAGTGGTTAAGCGATCATTTCGGCCCTAAGATGATGTCGGTTATCGGCATTGTTTCAATGGTGCTCAGCCTGGGGATTTCATTTCTCCTGTTTATGTACGCTCCGTCAAAGCTTTTCACTTTTGTTAATGAAAGGCTGTTTGACGGCGGTATTCTCAAAATCAGAACACTGTTCGAGGGCATAATCCGCATAATCATTTTTGTCACATATATGGTTGTTGTTTCAAAGATGAAAGAGATACACCGCGTTTATATGTACCACGGAGCGGAGCATAAATCCATTTTTTGTTTTGAGGCAGGCCTTGACCTTACGGTGGAGAATGTAAAAAAACAAATAAGGTTCCACCCGCGCTGCGGAACAAGTTTCATATTCCTTTCAATTATTATCAGCATAATTATTTCATCCGTTTTCGCTCTTATTCTGCCTGATTTCATTTTACAAAGCACCTGGCGCTGGGTTTTAATCAAACTGCTTATTCTTCCTCTTATATTGGGTGTGGGCTTTGAGTTTATCCAGCTTGCCGGTAAATATCAGAACAGGCTAACAAAAGCTCTCTCGGCTCCGGGGCTGTGGATGCAGAGGATTACAACCGCCGAGCCGACGGATGATATTATCGAGGTCGGCATAGCGGCACTCAAAGCGGCTCTCAACGGTGTTCCCGAAAAAACAGTAACAGACGGGCAATCTGCAAATTCCGAACAAGCGGAAACCGAAGCAGATTCAGGTGAAGGTCAACCGGTTGATGAGAATTAACGACCTTTTAAGAACCGCGTCCGAAAAACTCAGGCGCAACGGAACCGAAAACGCAGGAGAAGAAGCGGAAATCCTTTTTCAGCACGCGGGCGGTCCTTCAAAAAAAGACAGGATTATGAATAGCGTTGTTTACACGGATGAAAAAACAGCGGAGTCTTTTGTAAATCTCATTGATGAACGGCTTTCCGGCAAACCGCTTCAGTATATACTCGGCGAGTGGGAGTTTTACGGTAATCTGTTTTATGTTGGCGAAGGAGTTTTGATCCCGCGGGCGGAAACTGAAATGCTCGTTGATGAAGCGGATGCTTTTCTTAAAAACAAAAGGCAGGCAAATGTTCTTGATTTGTGTGCCGGAACGGGATGTGTCGGCATAACGGCGGCTCTTCACAACCCGTTATCGACAGTTTACGCGGTTGAAAAATATGACAGCTCGTTTAGCTTTTTGGAAAAGAATGTTGCAAAATTCAACCTCAAAAATGTTCACCCGTTTAAAAGCGATATTTTTGACGGCGTCGCAATAACAGATGCCGAAATCCGGTATGATGTTCTTCTTTCAAATCCGCCGTATATCGCAACAGACGAACTCAAAAGCCTGCAAAAAGAGGTTCGGTTTGAACCTGAAACCGCGCTTGACGGTGGGGTTGACGGCCTTGATTTTTACAGGGCTATATATGAATTGTGGTTGCCTGCGCTCAAACAGGGCGCGCTTGTTTCGCTTGAATGCGGAGAAGACAATGCCGATAAAGTCGCCGCTGTTCTTTCAGAAAGATGCTGTGACATTGAGGTTAAATCAGATTTTAACGGTCTGCCGAGAATTGTTTCGGCAAAATATCGAGGTGATTGAAAATGCTTTTGAATTTACTGCGAAGCGGTGACAAACTCACTGCGATAATCGGCCTGTTTTCAAGCGTGTTTGTAGTGTTCTGCACTTTGCCTATTCACGAATACGCTCACGCGTTAATTGCAACAAAGCTCGGTGATGAAACGCCGAGACTTCAGGGCAGGCTTACAATTAATCCGCTCGCTCATATAGATATACTCGGCGCACTGATGATTTTCTTCGTGGGGTTCGGCTACGCGAAACCCGTTCAGGTCAATATGCGCAATTTTAAACACCCGAAGCGAGATATGATGCTTACCGCTGTCGCCGGTCCGCTTTCAAATATCATTATGGCAACGGTCTTTATGCTTTTGAGATATGCCTTTATTGCCGCGGCGAACAGAGGCTTTACGGCTACCGTGATTACCGTGTGCATTTATTTCTTTTATTATGCGGCTTATATCAATGTCGGGCTCGCGGTCTTTAACATTCTTCCCATTCCTCCGCTTGACGGTTCAAGAGTGGTTTCGTTTCTTCTGCCCCAAAAATACTATTTCAAGTTTATGCAGTATGAACGCTATGTTATTATTGCGATATTCGCTTTGATATTTATCGGAATACTTGATAAGCCCCTCGCTTTCCTTTCAGGTTTGATTATGCAGGGCATTTCCTTTATAACATCTCTCCCTTTTCACGCTTTTCTTTAAATTTTACGGAGGTTTCTTTTGGAACAGTTATCATACAAAATAGAGGTTTTTGAAGGGCCTATGGAGCTTTTGCTTCACCTTATTAGCAAAAAAAAGGTGAGCATAAACGATGTTCCGATTTTTGAGCTTATTGAACAGTATCTTGAATATGTCAGACTGATGCAGCAGGAAAATCTGGAAATTGCAAGCGAATTTCTCGAAATGGCGGCAAGGCTCGTTTATATCAAAACAGTGTCACTGCTTCCCGTTCATGAAGAGGCTGAAAAGCTTGTTGAAGAATTGCGCGGCGAACTTACGGAGTATCAGGATTGCAAGCTTGTCGCGGCGCAGCTTGCAAAAAAAGCAAACGGTTTTGACTATTTCTGCCGCACTCCGGAGGAGATTGAAGCGGATCTTACCTACACAAGAGTTCACGAGCCTTCCAAAATTTATAAAGCCTATCTTGAAGCCGTAGGCAAAGGCAAACGCCGCCTGCCGCCCCCGATTGAAGCTTTTTCGGGTATTGTGGCACATAAAATTGTTTCGGTCGGTTCAAGAATAGAGGCAATAATCGAAAAATTCAAATCCGGCACAAAACAAAAATTTTCAGCTTTTTTTGAGAATTCGGAATCCCGCTCTGAAATGGTAGCAACATTTCTTGCCCTGCTTTCAATGGCAAAAGCAAAAAGGGTTTTAATTGAGGGCGAAGGCGAGAATGTGAATGTTGTGCTTATGAAGGGCAGAGGGGAGAATATAGAAATTGACGAGTAATGAAATGCGCGCCGCCTGTGAGGCAATACTTTTTGCATCGGGCGAGCCTGTGGAAACAGTCCGCATAGCAGAAGCGCTTGAAACGGAAGCGGAAGTTATTACAGGGCTTATGAATGACATTTCCGCGGAGCTTGATAGACGAAAAAGCGGAATATGTCTGTTGAAGCTCGGCAACAAATATCAGTTATGCTCACGGGTTGAGTACGCGCCTCAGGTACGCGCCGTGCTTGAAAAGAAAAAGAATATTCCGCTGTCACCCGCCGCGTTTGAGGTTCTTGCGGTAGTTGCGTACAATCAGCCGGTCACAAAAGCTTATATTGAGCAGATAAGGGGAGTTGACTGCACGGGGGTTATTTCAACACTTTGCCAGAGAGGGCTGCTTGAAGAAAAGGGCAGGCTTGAGCTTCCCGGCAAGCCTTTGCTATACGGCACAACACCGGATTTTCTGCGGTGCTTCTGTCTTGAATCTCTCTCTGAGCTTCCAGAACTGCCTGAAAAGCATAACGATGACGATGATGATGACGATGAAATTGACAGTTCCCGCGGTGAACAGATAAAAACATTTTTCACGGCGGATGAACCCGAGGAACAGTTAAATCAAGCGCAAAATAACGATTAAGCGAAAGGAGTGATGCGTTTTGAAAGTATTGATAATTATCGCCGCGGTAATAGCTTTCTTTATTTTGCTTCTTTCGATTAAAATATCGGTGATTGTGCATTCTGAAGACGGCGTTACTCTGGATGCGCAATGGCTGTTTGTCAAACTTCATTTGATTCCGAAAAAAGGGCATAATAAAAAGAAGAAAAAGAAGAAGAAAAAAGAGAAAAAGCCAAAAGATGAAAAACCGGATGAAACGGTTGCGGAACCGAAGAAAAAGAAGCCGAATATATTTGTGAAATTCTATCACAACAACGGATTGGGCGGATTTGTCGAACTGCTTGAAGATCTTGTTAAAGCTCTTAAGGGAATGTTCAGACGCATTTTAAGAGCTTTTATAATTGATGAGCTTTTCATATCGCTCCTTGTCAGCGCGGGCGACGCGGCGGATACAGCAGTGAAATTCGGCAAAACTTCAGCCGCCGTTTATCCGGCACTCGGGTTTATTTCAAGCAATATGCGCGTGCGCAAACAGCACTGTGAAATATTCCCTGATTATGTAAACGGTCAAAGCAGCACAAGGCTGCACGCGAAAATTTCCGTTGTTCCCCGCCGCCTTATAGGCGCGGTGATAATAGTAGCGTTCCAGTTACTCTTTACAGTTGTTATTAAACTGCTCAAAGGCAGCCGAACCGAAAAGAGTTCCCCCGAAAGAGCAGAAAAATAAAATCAAATTACGAAAGGTGAAAACAAAATGAAAGATTCAGCATCAGGCCTTCTCGGCACATCAATTGAGAAAATCAAAGATTTAGTCGATGTAAGCACCATTATCGGCGACCCCATTGTTATCAGTGATAAGCTTCAGGTTATCCCCGTTTCAAAGGTTTCATACGGCTTTGCAACAGGCGGATCCGATTTTCCCACAAGAAAGGCCGCAAATGAAGTTTTCGGCGGCGGCGGCGGAGCGGGCATAACAATCACTCCTGTTGCTTTCCTTGTTGTAAATGACGGCAATGTTTCAATCAAGTATCTCAATGCGTCCGAAGGCTCCGTTGAAAGAGCTATCGGTATGATTCCCGATGTTGTTGACAAGGCGTCCGAGGTTATCTCAAAGCTT
Source organism: uncultured Eubacteriales bacterium (assembly GCA_900319455.1). GTDB lineage: Bacteria > Bacillota > Clostridia > Oscillospirales > Acutalibacteraceae > CAG-177. The sequence continues at coordinate 3,337 of ONON01000056.1, read as the reverse complement.
ACCCATAAGGGCGATGATACCGATACAGTTATCAATGACGCGGTTGATGATTTTATCGAAAATAACTGATGCCCGAAAAAGTCAGATTGCAGAAGTTTCTGTCGGAAGCGGGCGTTGCGTCGCGCCGCAAGGCGGAGACTATGATAGAAAACGGCGAGGTTAAGGTAAACGGAAGAAAAGCGAAAATCGGCGACTGTGTCGATCCTGTTCATGACAGTGTCATTGTAGCGGGCAAAAAAGTCCAGCGCCAAACAACTCTGCGTTATATCCTTTTACACAAACCGAGAGGGTTTGTAACCACAATGGATGACGAGCTCGGGCGCAGGTGCGTCACTCAGCTTGTTTTGGATGTTCCCGAACGCGTTTACCCCGTCGGCAGGCTTGACCGCAACTCCGAGGGCGCTTTGCTTATGACAAATGACGGTGAGTTCGCAAACGCCATGATGCATCCATCGCGTCATGTCTCAAAAACATACCGCGTTATCGTCAGACCTCCCGTTTCGCAGAATGATATTGACACCCTCGCAACAGGTGTTGAGATTGACGGGCGTATGACAGCGCCTGCCGATGTAACCGTTCTTGCGAAAGAAGAAAACAGAGTAGTGCTTGAGATTGTGCTTTACGAGGGCAGGAATCGCGAAATTCGCAAAATGTGCGAAAAACTCGGTCTTGAAGTCGCAAGGCTCAAAAGAACAGCCGTAGGTTCGGTAAAACTCGGTCTTCTCCCCCAAGGGCAGTGGAGAGACCTTACCGCGCAGGAGGTTGACAAGCTCTTTTCTCAGGCAGGAATAAACCGCAAAAAACAAGGTGGCAGAAAATGATTAAATTCACCCCCGGAAAACTTGATGAAAACGGAATTTTCAGCTATAAGGCATCGGGAGAAAACGCAGATGCCGTATGTACCGCGAAACTTGACGGGTCAAAGCTTTATATTCTTTCCGTCAAGGGCGCGGATGACGATTCCTATGTTACGGAAGGTCTTGTGCGCTCCGCGCTCAATTTCGGCGCTAACAGGAACGCGTACACCGCCTACGCCGACCCGGACGAGGCGGGTGCTCAGCTCACGGCTGTGCTGCGTATGCTCGGCTTTGAGGATGAAAAAGGAATGCTTGTTTGCGACATTCCCGATGCCTTGACCGGAAGCTGCTGCCGTTGCAAATAAAAATTTGGAGTTTTATAAATGATCAGAAGTATGACCGGCTACGGCCGTTCACAGCAAACCGTTGACGGTTTCAACATTACGCTTGAAATCAAAAGCGTAAATCACAGATATTTTGAATTCAGCACAAGGCTTGCGAGAAATTACGGCTTTCTTGAAGAAAAGCTCAAGTCTTTCTTTTCGGATACCATTTCGAGGGGCAAAGTTGAATGCTCGGTAATGATTGAATCGCTCGAAGAAGCCGATGCCGTAATCACAGTCAATCACCCGCTTGTAAAAAGTTATATGCAGGCCTATGAGGAACTCAGCGCTCAGTATAATATTCCCAATGACATAACTGTTTCATCCCTTTCAAAGGTTCCCGACATTTTTTCGGTACGCAAACAGGAAACGGATGAAGAGAGAATATGGTCTGCCGTCAAAATCGCGGCGCAGGACGCTTTGCAGAATTTTACCGCTATGCGCGAAAGAGAAGGGCTCAAACTCAAAGAAGATGTTTTATCAAGGCTTAATACCATAATTGACAGGGTTGAGTTTATAGAAGAACGCTCACCTCAGACCGTTAAAGAATATAACGACAAGCTTCTCGCGAGGTTAAAAGAACTGCTCGGCGACAATACCGTCGATGAGCAGAGGCTTCTTACTGAAGCCGCAATTTTCGCCGATAAAATCGCTGTTGCGGAAGAAACCGTCCGCCTCAGAAGCCATGTTTCTCAGTTGCGCTCTTTTCTTGAAAGTGACGGTCCGATCGGTAAAAAAATGGATTTTCTTGTTCAGGAGCTTAACCGTGAGGCAAACACAACAGGCTCAAAATGTCAGGATGTTGAGCTTGCGCGCAGGGTTGTTGACATAAAGGCGGAAATTGAAAAAATACGCGAGCAAATTCAAAATATTGAGTAATCGGAGTACTGAAAATGAAACTGATAAATATAGGTTTCGGCAATCTTATTAATTCAAACCGTATTGTCGCCGTGGTCAGTCCCGATTCCGCGCCGATAAAGCGTATGATTCAGGAGTGCAAAGAGAAAGGCACATTAATTGACGCGACGCACGGCAGAAGAACAAGAGCTGTCATTATTACTGACAGCGACCATGTTGTGCTTACATATCTTCAATGCGAAACCGTTTCCAATCGGCTTAACGAGCTTGAAGACAGCGATGAATTACAGGATGGTGATGAAAATGCCTGATAAAGGTCTTCTCATAATTCTTTCCGGTCCGTCCGGAGTAGGCAAAGACACGATGCTTGACTGTGTCAACAAAGAAATTGAAAATATCAATGTTTCAATTTCTCTTACAACAAGAACTATGCGTGAGGATGAACAAAACGGACTGAATTATTATTTTGTAACACGCGAATATTTTGAGAGAAAACTTGACGAAGACGCGTTCCTTGAATTTGCCGAATACGGCGGCAATCTTTACGGAACACCGAAGGCGCCTGTTGATGAAATGCTCAGCAAGGGCAAAAATGTTATTCTCAAAATCGAAGTGCAGGGGGCTGAAAAAATCAGAAAGCTTTACCCCGACTGCGTGAGTATCTTTATTCTTCCGCCGTCTGTCTCGGTTCTCGAAAACAGGCTGCGCGGCAGATGCAGCGATGACGAGGAGAGCATTCAGCAAAGGCTTCTTATTGCCAAAGAAGAAATGAAGCGCTCTCTTGAGTACGATTATGTAGTAATCAATGATGATTTAAAAAAAGCCGTCGGCGATGTTGTCAGTATTATTGCCGCGGAGGAGTTTAAAACATCGCGAAATAAAAATAAAATCAAAGAGGTAATGAATTATGAATAACCCGGATTTAAGAAAAGTTCTTAAAAATCATCTCAGCCGTTATTCTCTTGTAACAGCCACAGCCAAAAGGGCAAGGGCGATTGCCGAGGAAGCGGAAGAAAACAAAGTTCTTCTTACAGAAAAACCCGTAAGTATAGCTATTGAGGAAATAATCAACGGCGATTATGTTATTGTTGAGCCTGAGGAAATCAGAAATATCTGAACTATTTTGAAAGGAACAAACGGTGAACCGGATGAAGCTTGCGGGTGTTGCGGTTGAAAACGCCGCGTTCGGCTTTGATAAAGCGTTTGATTATATAATCACCGATGAGCTTGCGAAAAAAGCCGTTCCTGGGGTCCGTGTAACCGTTCCTTTCGGCAAGGGCGGCAAAAGAAGGCTCGGTG